>JANOKO010000810.1:0-9551 GCA_031419335.1 Planctomycetota bacterium | reverse complement strand
GCCAGGGTGAGAGCGTTTTCACCCAACGGTTGCTCAAGCCCAATTGATCGAGTACCTCTCTCGTTCCGCCAATCTGCTCCAGGGCCACCACCGGGCAGCCGCAAGCTACCGCTTCGAGCAAGACATTGGGCAGGGACTCTGATCGCGATGAAAGCACGAAGAGATCGGCATGGGCCATCCAGCGCGGGACATCCGACTGGAATCCGGGCAGGTGGACGCTCTCGGCCACACCGAATTGGCTGGCCATCTGCTGGAGGGCCGCTCGTTCCGTCCCTTCGCCGATGATCCAGAGTTGAGCATTGGGATGAGTTTGCTTCAGGTCTGGCAGCGCTGCGATCGCGCGGTCGAAGCCTTTCTCGGGCCCCAGGCGACCGACACACAAAAGATTCGGCCAGTCAGAACCAAACGGGCTGTCCGACTGAGTTCGCAACTCCGGCGTGAGCAATTCTCCCTCGACGGGATTCGCGATCCGCGTAAGTCGCGAGCGCGGCACACCGAAGGTGGCGCGTATCTCCTCCAAGGCAAACGTCGACTGCCCGATCACGCGGTCCGCCAGTCGATAACTGGCCGCCAGGAGCGGCCTCAAGATTCGTCCGCTGCGCCACGTGGCGAGCGAGGTCTCCAGCACTCCGGTCTCGCGAATCACGAGTTTGGTCGAACCGGGAAAGGCAGGTCGCAGCATTCCGGCCATGGCGTTGAGATGGGAGGCAGCAGTGAGAACCACATCGGGTTGCAATCGCCGTACGAGCCTCAGAAACGGCAATGCAGCCAGTGACATGCGGCGGCAATCGAGATCATGCCGCACGACATCTTCTGGCAACGTCTGACCGAGCGGTCCATCGTCTTGAATGACGACGAGATGGACCACGAAGCGGTCCCGGGAAAGCCGCCGGGCCAACGTCGTTACGACGCGCTCGGCACCTCCGCCGCGATAGCTCGGAATAGCCAACAACACCCGCAACCGATCATGCGGGCAGGCCGTGTTGCCATTCGATCGGAGCCAGTCGAACATGGGATCCTTCCCGGTTTTCTGACGGACTCAGCCCGCCTTGGCCATTTGTACTGGCCGAGGATACGTCATTCGGGCTGTTCCGAATACAGCATTTGCCGGAATTCGGGGAGCAGGAGCGTTCAAAATCGCGCGCCCCACAGTAATTGACATCATGAGCAACAAACTCTTGTCCTCCAACAGATTGTGGGAGAAGCAACTTCCCGCAGCCAAGTACGCCGCAACCGCGATGCACTCCCAGGAGCGAAATCTGCGTCCAATGCGGTACAGCATGCTGATGAACAGCAAATACGCTCCCAGTCCAGGCAGTCCGTTCTCCACCCACCGGGCGAGATACATATTGTGAGCCCCTTCGTCCCCCGCATAGTTCAGGCCAGTGCCCCAGCCCAACAGGGGCCGCTCGGAGATCAGTTCCAGGTAGTCATACAGGATCAACACCCGAGAATCCTCTCGAGTATCCATCGCGTCCAATTGCCCAGAGAACAAATGGGCTCGCGTGTGCGATCCGTCCAGCATGGGCAGGATCTGCTTGGCGGCATCCGCAGCGATCAACGCATACCCGCCGAAGCTGAATACCAATCCTCCCATGATGACAAGCGTCCCTAACCCGTTCCGACGCACACACAATCGAACGTACAACATCCCGACCAGTCCGAGAACAAGAATCCCGGAACGGGAGAGTGTCATGAACACTCCCGCGAAGGCGACCAGGCACCAGCCGCAGGTCTGCAGCGACAGATTCGGTCTCTGCCAGTCGAGCACTCCAATGAGGAGCATCACAGTCAGCGAAGCCCCGATATTCGGGTTGACTCCGAATCCGGCGGCCCGTGTTTCCAAAAAGGAAAACGTGCCGGGATACCGAGCGTCAACCAGGATGCTCATGACCAATGCACATAAAGCCATTCCACATGCGGCCCGCCAATTCGTGTGGGACACGAAGATCGTGGAAAGCGGCAATGCCAGAAGGAAGACCAGAAAATCCACCGTAGGATACAGCACGTATTTCCAGCCATCCTCCAGATTCGCCTCGGGGAGCGCCGAACCCAACAGGGCCAGGCTCGCAATCATAGCAAATGAGAAAATCGCCCCCCAACTTGCCTTCATCACACGGCTGATCTGGACTGGAGCCAGATACCAGATCGCCACCGACAT
The DNA here is from genome assembly GCA_031419335.1 of Planctomycetota bacterium. GTDB lineage: Bacteria > Planctomycetota > Planctomycetia > Planctomycetales > Planctomycetaceae > TH-plancto1. The sequence goes on along the minus strand of JANOKO010000810.1, from coordinate 7,390 downwards.
CGCCGCCAACGAACCCAATAACGGATACACCGGGGCAAAACGCAGTTTCTCTTGCCTGAGCATGCAAACATCGAACTGGCACAGATAGATCGCCAAATACGCCCCGATCATCAGACCGGTGAATGTCAATCGATCCTGCCCTCGATGCGGCATCGAGAACAGGGGCGGGCGGGATGGTATTGAGGCTTCCAAGATCACTCATCCTTGAGTTTGGCAATCCCCTCGGGCGTAAGACTTATGCCGCGCGAGGCAACCCGCTAGCTGACTCTTGTCGTTCACTCGGGACTGAGCAACCACACTCGGCCAGTACGGCATTCCACTGCGCGAGAACTGTCCCCATCGACAGCTGCGTCCGCAGCTCAGTGGCTGCCCGCCCCATCCGCAGCCTCTCCTCGGGAGCGCTGATCAAACGATCCAGCGCCTGAGCCAGTGCGCCCGTATCTCCCACGGGAACCAGCCATCCGTTACGTCCTGGATCGATCATGTCCGCTGGCCCTGATCGGCAATCGGTGGAGATGACCGGACGCCCACACGCCATCGCTTCGACCAGGACATTGGGAAACCCTTCATAGCGGGACGAGAGGACGAAGATCCCCGCCCGCGCGATCTGTTCCAGAGCATCGCTGCAACGCCCCGCGAGTTCCACTCGCTGTGTGAGCCCTCGCTTTAAGACCTGTTGTTCCAATCGAGGTCGCTCTTCTCCCTCGCCCAGAATTCGGAGTCGCCAATGGGGGTGCCGTTGATGGATTCGAGAAAAGGCATCGATGAGTACGTCAAACCCTTTCTGGGAGTTCAGCCGTCCCACCGCGACGATCTCGTCGAGCCCCAGACCGGTCCACGGCGGAACATGCTCCGGAGCTGGGTTGGAGATCACGCGAGTGCATGTCGCGGGGAAGTGACGGCCAGACCAGCGGGCCACCGCCTCGGTTTGCACCACGATCGCGGACGCCCGTGGGTAGACGAGTCGTCGCATCCAGGACCAGACTCGCCCCGGATTGTGCATGCTCGGGTCGATCCTCTCGGAGACAATGACCGGCAGACCGGTTCCCCGTGTGGCCAGGAGCGCGACGACATTGGTGCGATCTGTAAAACTGACGATGGCCGAGGGCTGGGTGTCGTGGATGACTGACTGCAACCAGCGAGTGCGGACCACAATCCCCGGCCAGAAAGTTCGGTCCGGCCCCCGCTCGTCACGCAAAGAGCGCCGATGTACGTCAGTTCCCAGCCGGTAGAAATCACCCGCTCGCCCGTCAAATGTGGCCAGCGTGACATGGACTCCCGAGGCCGCCCATGCCTCCGCCAATCGCGACATCACGCGCTCGGCCCCGCCGCCGCCCAACGAACTGATGACAAGCAACACGCGCATGATGGATGTGAAATCGAAAAATGAACAGGATCAGGCAGCAATTCCAGGCAGCTCAATTCCAATCGGCAGAGCCCTCACGGCATTGTCTATCTCCAACTGTTCCAGAATCTTGCGACGCAATGCCGCTCGGATCACGGCGGAAAAGTAACAGGCCGCTCCGAGGTAGACAAGAGCAGTTGAGAGGGCGATTCCGGCCACTCCCAGCGGCTGCATGAGTACGTAATTCAGAGCGATGTTCGTCGTGAGATTGAGTACTCCACACCCGATCATCACGCGCCGTAATCGCAGCGCCACGGCCAAACGGGCCTGCAACACACTCCACAAGTAGAACGGGATCTGCAAGGCACACATCACTTGGACAGCCGAGACGCGAGAGACCATCTCGGGAGTGAACTTCCCGCGTTGGAACGTCCAGCTCACAATCGGCCCGGAGAATCCAGCCAAGACAATCGTGATCGGAATCGAGATCGCCAGCAACACGAGTACCGATTTTCGAAGCGACTGTTGCACCGCATCCCACTTCCGGGATTCCACCAACTGTACGAAATGCGGAAACATGATCTTCCCCATCGGGATCGCGATCAGCCCGAGAATCATCGCCGCGAAACGGTTGCCATAGTTGAGTTCAGAGACGCTCCCCTCTCCTAGCATGGAGGCCATGGACTGATCCACCATGATCGTGCAGAAATGCAGAGTCGAACCCACAATCATGGGGAGCATCTGCACCACAATCCAGCGGTCCTCCGGCTGCCATAGACTCGCACAGGGCACGAGCGGCAACCCCTCTCGTCGAAGACAGAATCCGAGAATCAAGACATCCAGCAACGCACCCACTGTGAGCCCGCACACCAGCACTCGGGCATCCGTGATCGGCCAGAGATTCACCGTTGCAATCAACCCGAGCGAGATTAGCCCCGGGGACAGCGCCGATGCTGCAAACCGTCCCCGCGCATTGAGAATGGATGACCAGAGGGCGCTGGTTCCCGCCAGCCAAGAATAGGGCAGCAGCAGCCACAGCAGAGTTTGCGTCGAGGCCATCAACTCCGGTCGAAAACCCGGACCAAGCCATGGCAAGATCACTGGCCCGAACACCACCCCTGTCAAGGAGACACATGCCACACACAACAGACCCCAGAACATTGACCTCGCAAATCGCTCCCGGGCCACAGCCGCACTGTACTGGGTTCGGTTTTGCACGTACTTCATCACCAGCGCCGCTGCGAAACTGGTGGCAAAGACATTACTGGCGAGATTGGGGAGTACGATGGCCACCAGATACGAATCGAGCGTCTCTCCCACTCCAAATCGAGAGGCGATGATCAGTTCCTTACCGAAACCGATCCCTTTGCAGAGGACTGTCAACACCCCTGTCACGAGCGCCGCCCGAGCAAGGGTCGAATTGCGGACGGATCCCGACAGTGATCGCAGGCGAGCGCGTAACCGACTGATGAGGGTTTCAGACATGCCGTGCCCCTCCTGGGTCAGCGGACTCCCTGTCGTACAACTCCCTGGCGGTCCGTCACCAGTCGTGGTTGCGGACGACACCATCCGTGAGGGCGAGACTAACACTGCCTTTTCCGTCGAGTCAATACGACCTACTGCTCTGATTCACACCGATTGCACGCGAATCGCTCTTCTCGCCCATCGACATCCCCGCAAGAATACCCAGAGGAGGCCCCCGCCATGACGCGCAGCATCGATCGAGATCTGAAGCGGTTCAACGAAATCGTCCGCGGCAAGATCCGCAAGGATCTGAAGCAGTACGTCAATCATGGCGAAATGCTCGGACGCAAAGGGCGGGAAACCGTCAGCATCCCGGTCCCCAGCATCGACATTCCACACTTCATCCACGGCGACAAAGGCTCTGGTGGAGCCGCCCAAGGAGACGGCGAAGTCGGCCAACCTCTAGGCCCCGGTCAGGATCCCGATGGTCAAGGCCAGGCGGGAGGTGACCCCGGACAACATGTCCGCGAGGTTGAAATCTCGATCGCCGAACTCGCCGAGATGCTCGGTGAAGAACTCGAACTCCCCCGCATTGAACCGAAGGGACAAGACTCGCTCAGTTCGAAAAAAGACCGCTATAAGACCGTCAGTCGCCACGGTCCAAACTCACTCCGACACTTCAAACGAACTTACAAGGAGGCCCTCAAGCGCCAAGTCGCCACCGGTCTCTACAACCCCGATGACCCGGTCATCATCCCGACCAAAGAGGACGAGCGGTTCCGCAGTTGGAAGACCGAATTCGAGCCGCAAGCGAACGCCGCCATCATCTACATCATGGATGTCTCCGGTTCGATGACCGACGAGCAGAAGTCGATTGTTCGTGCGGAATCGTTCTGGATCGACGCCTGGCTCCAGAGGCAGTATGACGGTATCCAAAGACGCTATATCGTCCACGATGCGGTTGCACACGAAGTCGACGAGGACACCTTCTACCGCGTCAAAGAATCGGGCGGGACAAAAATCTCCTCCGCCTATCTGAAGGCCATCCAAGTCATCCAGCGCGACTTCCCTGTTGCCAGTTGGAACCTGTACATCTTCCAATTCTCCGATGGAGACAATTGGGGTGAGGACAACCGGGAGTGTCAGCGACTCCTGGTTGAACAGCTCTTACCGGTCTGCAACCTCTATTGCTACGGACAGGTCGAAAGCCCCTACGGATCGGGGGATTACATTCGCGAGCTGCGTAAACTAACGGAAAAACACGAGAACCTGGCGCTCAGCGAAATCCCGAATCAAGAGGCCATTTACGCATCGATCAAGACTTTTCTGGGCAAAGGGAAGTAATCGCCAAGACAGAAGTGTGTGCATCAGGAAAGTAGGCAGTGGCTGACATTCACCACCGTGCCTCATGCCGCAAAGTTTGTGAGCCGCAGATGAACACCGATGAACGCAGATAAAGAGGTGTATCGACCCGAGCCCCTCATTCGCGATCAGCCTCTTCATGGCCACCTGCGTTCAACTGTACGACTCACCCCGAAAAGCTCTCAACCTCGTAGAGACAATTTGCCATCCCCAAGCTGTTTTAGGGATGGCCGATCACACACAAAGAACGCCCGCTCATACGCGAGTTTGCCTCGCTGACAAGGCAATAGGGCCATTCCCCGTGAGCCACCTACCGCACCGCGTGTTTGACCGCATCCGACTTGTCGGCATCGGGCAGAGGCAGCCCGGCAATCATCATCAAGGCTGCTGCGAAGCCATCCGAACCAGTCGAGCCATCTGAATTCAGGTTTGCATGGATCGCCAAGAGGATGTGGCTGAAAGTCACTTTTCGCCGGTTCTGAAAGCCTCGGCATGTCTTGTGCATTCACATACACCGGAAGTGCTGCCTGCGTGATGGAGTTCTTTTCCAAGAGATGTGGATCGCTTCGGGAAACCGGGCAAAATCCTCACGCGACAGTGATTTGCGACGCGATTGCCCGAACGGCTGTCCGCTCGGGAAGGTGTCGCTGCGTGCAATGATTTCAAACCACAGTCTCTGGGATTGAAAAAGTTGCCAATCGGCATGGAGGCCGGGTGTCTATGAATGTCGCCGCATTTTGCTTGTTGACTTTGACTGCCATCGGGGCTGGCCCACGCGGGTATGTCCTCGAATTTAGCTCGCAAACCTGCGGGCCTTGCCAGCAGATGGCCCCCGTCGTATCCAAGCTGGAGAGAGAGGGATTGCCGATTCGAAGTGTGGATGTGAATGACGAACGGGCTCTGGCCGAGCAATACCAAGTAAGCTCAATTCCGACATTCATCCTGGTCGTTGATGGACTGGAAGTCGAACGGTTGAAAAGCGTTCAGCCCGAAGGGCGCATCCGTCAGATGCTGGCCAAAATCCCCGGGCAGAACCGAGGGTCAAGCAGTGATCGCTTGGCTGTCCAACTGGGCGACGCGGCTCCGCTTCCGCGCCCGGTGGTGACGGTTCCCACCGAACCGCGGCAGAGTTCCCACACGGACGCTGGCTCCGCTGTCGCACGGGAAGGGGGGAGATCCTTGTCGTGGCCCTTCAGCAAAAAAAACAAGCCGCAAGACCCGCCCATCATCCGAGGAAACTCCCCGGGGCCGATGCCTGGATCGGACCTGGTCTCAACGTCGGCTCCCACTCCGATGGATGCCAGCGTCCGCCTGCGTGTGTTGACTGGAAATAAGTTAGTGCGCGGCTCGGGAACAATCATCGAAAGCCTTGCCGGTCGTACGACGATCCTGACGTGCAGCCACATCAGCCGAAACGCGACGGATGAGACCAAGGTTGAGGTCGATCTGTTTCGGGCTGGCCAGCCCGTGACCTACGTGGGCACGATTGTCGCTTCGGACCCGATCGCCGATATCGGACTCATCTCGATCCGGACCGATGAGGTGTTCCCCGCAAGCCCGATTGCGGCTGTCTCCACGACTCCACCTGCAGGAGAAAAGGTGGTCAGCATCGGCTGCGGAGGAGGCGAACTCCCCTCGCGCGAGCAATTGCGAGTGGTTGAGGTGAATCGATACAAAGGCCCCGACACGCTGGTTTGCACGGGGATTCCAGTGCAGGGGCGATCGGGGGGCGGACTGTTTAATGAGTCGGGCACACTGGTGGGCGTCTGTTTCGCTGCCGATGAGACGGGTAAAAGTGGGGTCTATTGCGGGCTGAAGCCGATTCACAAATTGCTGACCCAGCACACACTGGCTCATCTGCTGCCAGCCTCTGACAGTGCGAACGAATCACTCGTCGCTACGGAAGAACGCAGCTCAACCTCAGACTGGCCAGGGGACATTCTCAGGGACGAGGAAGCACTGCCTGGGTCGCCTGCGATCAGCGACATTCCGAAGGCCGACACAGCGACTCTCGCCCAGACTCCTTCCGCAGAATCGATTTCCGCTGGCGATGCAGAAGTGGTGGTATTGATCCGCAGTCGCGCCGCCGGGAGTGCCGGGGACAAGGTGATCTTGATTCACAAGCCGAGCCGCAAGTTTCTTCAGTTTGTGGAGGGCGAAGTCTCCGGAGACCCGGTTGAGACTGCTCCGCTGACGAGCCAGAAGCCCACTGCTCCTGAAAGACAGACTGCCCGGGCCGTACATGCGAAGCCTTCGACGCGGGCACTCCAGCCGACGGGGTTGGAGACCCTTCGCGCGCCCCGCCCGTATGTGAGGTCAGTTCGCTAGTGGTCCGTCAAGCCTTGATGTGGGGGTCGCTGAAGTCGTAAGACTTCAGCCGTCAGAATTCGTACGAATTCTGCTGTTGCTACTCCTATTCTTCGTCGTGATGCTGCCATTGTGCTTTGTTAAAGCGTGGTTGAGGAGCGGCGTGTCATCGCTAGGTCCAACCTCTTTGGGGGCTGCTCACGATCAGAGTCCCTCTCAATCTGCGAGTCGCTCGGAAGGGGTTTCGTGTTCCTCAGACGACTGCCAAATCACTTCATCATCACGGGAGCAACACCAGATGGATCTCGGACTTCAAGGTCAATTCGCGCACGTGACCGGCGGGTCAAAAGGGATTGGCCTGGGGATCGTGCGGCGTCTGATGACTGAAGGAGCCCGTGTCGCCAATGTCAATCGGAGTGAGGCGGAAGGGCGAGCGCTCGAGCGCATGTATATGGACCAAGGGCGTGAGTGCTTCTTCATCCAGGGAGATCTCACCGATGTTCGGGCCTGTCGAAACGCTGTCGACCAGACACTCCAGCGGTTTGGTCGGCTCGATATCCTCGTCAACAACGCCGGGGTCAACGATGGTGTGGGACTCGAAGCGGGCGTGGATGCTTTTGTGGAGTCGCTACGGCGAAATCTGATTCACGTCTACGCCATGGCGCACTACTCGCTGGAGGCTCTCCAGCAGTCCCAAGGGACAATCGTGAACATCGGCTCCAAAGTCTGCGAGACCGGACAAGGCGGGACTTCAGGATACGCTGCGTCCAAGGGCGGCATGAACGCCTTGACCCGCGAGTGGGCGGTTGAATTGGCCCCGCACGGGATTCGCGTCAATGCGGTACTGCCCGCCGAGACCTGGACACCGCTTTACGAAAAATGCCTCGCCGCCATGCCCGACCCCGCAGCTGC
>JANOKO010000809.1:0-3975 GCA_031419335.1 Planctomycetota bacterium | reverse complement strand
CACACGATCACTCACACGATCACTCACACGATCATGGCCATTCCCACGATCACTAAGGACATGGTCCAACACACATTCCCGATTTCATTTTGTACAATCGGAAAGGAAGGGTACGAAGGTGAAACCGACCGTACTCGGTGGATTCAAAGATACCGTTGAGTCAGAGGTGAGCTACGATGGGTAGGGCTGTGCAACCATCCACTCCGACAACCGGTAGTCCTCGAAAGTGCCTGTGGATTGAAACGGAGCGGCCAACTCCGCATAGTCCAATCTATCCCGCATCACCACGCTCTCGAGACCTTTCCATGAGCACTCTCACTCGACGTTCGTTCCTCACAACCACCGCAGCTGTGGGAGCGATCACTCAGATGGCTCCGCTGATCCTGGGAGCAGATGAAGCTCCTAGCCGAGTCGTGACCATCGGTGTGATGGGGATGAGCCGGGGGCTGTTGCTGGCGCAGACGTTTGGGATGCTGCCGGGGGTGCGGGTGAAATATGTGTGCGACCTCGATCCGAAGCGGGTCGAAGCCGGTAAGGCGACCATCGAGAAGCTGGAGTGCGAGCCGAAACAGGCTCCGCAGGCGATCCTCGACTTCCGCAAGATCCTGGATGATCCCGAGGTCGACGCCCTGATCTGTGCCGCTCCGAATCACTGGCACGCCCCAGCCGCGATCATGGCCTGTCAGGCGAACAAGCACTGCTACGTCGAGAAGCCGTGCTGCCACAATCCGTGGGAGGGGGAGCTGCTCGTCGCGATGTCTCGAAAGTACAAGAAGGCGGTGCAGATGGGAAACCAGCGTCGCAGCGGGCCGGGGTTCATCGAGGCGATGCAGCGGCTGCACGAGGGCGTCATCGGTCGGGTCTACCTGAGCAAGTGCTGGTACACCGCCCTGCGTCCGACCATCGGGACCGGCGTCCCAGCTCCCGTGCCTGAGGGGCTCGATTACGCGATGTGGCAAGGCCCCGCGCCGCACAAGGAGTTCCGCAGCAACTTCCTGCACTACAACTGGCACTGGTTCTGGCACTGGGGCAACGGCGAACTCGGCAACAACGGCATCCATTCGCTCGACATCGGGCGCTGGGGCCTCAACGCCGATTACCCGATCCGCGTGACCTCATCAGGTGGCCGCTACCGCTATCAAGATGACCAGCAAACCCCCGACACTCACACCGTCTGCTTCGAGTACGAAGGGGGCCGCCAACTGATCTGGGACGGTCGCAGTTGCAACAAACACGATGACCGGTTCGTGACGTTCTACGGAGAGAACGGCACGCTGGAGATCGATCAAAACGGGACGTACCGAGTGTATGACATCAACGACAAAGAGACCGAGAAGGTCGCGAAGGGTTACAACGACACACTCCACGCGGCCAACTTCATCGCGGCCATTCGCAACGACACGCCGCTGGCTTTGAACAGTGAAATCGAAGGGGGCTACAAAAGTACCTTACTCTGCCACCTGGGTAACATCGCCCATCGCACCGGGCATACGCTGAACTGCGATCCGGCGAACGGACGGGTACTGAATGATGAGGCGGCGATGACACTGTGGAAACGCGAGTACTCGCCCGCGTGGACGCCGAAGGAAACCTGAGCATGTGCACCGGTCTCTGGGTCTTGCCGGGCAGTGGCGAGGGGCGCTTCCCCCGCCCGACCTGAGTACAACTCCCCCAGAAATTCGACACCTCTCGCGGAAGCCGACACAATCGCCGGACTCTCCGAATCCGGTGGTTCAGCGTCCGCGATGTCGAACAACACCCAAGCCCGAGCGAACCGCATGCGCCCAGAGAACGACCTCACCGTGGCGCACCAGATTCGGAGAATCCGGCGACATCAGAATTTCCTGTCATTACTTGGTCTTGGGAGCTGTCCCGCGTTTCTGCATGGCTTCGTTTCCTAGCATGACATCGGTGAACCCTTTCAGGTCGGTCCAGAGCGTTCCCTCGCCGGCATAGAACAGGTCGAGCTGGATGTCATCTGGCAGACCGGTTGCGAAGACCCACTGGTTGTACGCTTTGCCCGAACCGAAGGCGTCGACGGCCAGCTTGAACAACTCGGACTTGGCCTCGGCACTCTGCTGCTTGGCGCTGGCGGTGGCCTTGCCAATGGTCACGGTGGACTGTGCATCGAGTTCTGCGGTTTCGCGAGCGACGGTGGCGACTTGCTTGGCGGTTCCGGCCTTGGTCTCTTCGGCTTCCTTGGCCCCTTCAGCGACCGCTTGTGCCACGAGCTTCATCGTCTCGGCCTTGATACGTTCCTCTTCGAGTTCCACCTTCTTCTCGGCTTCGCGGAGCAAACCTTCGGTGTGGGCGGTCAGTTGCTCCTGGTCTCGGGTGAGGGTCAGTTCGTCGGCCAGGAAGCTCTCTTGAATCGGCTTACGGACCTCCTGCGGGATGTGGATGTTGCGAACGAAGCCGTGCAAGAGGGTCAGTTCTTTTTCTTGCAAAATCTTGTGGAACGAGTCCGACACATCGTCCTGGAACTTACGACGGGTCTCCCCGACGAGCAGATCCACCGCACCGAGTGACGACCCCTTGTTGCGGCACAAGCTTTCAATCTGCGGCACCACGACCTTAGCCTCGACAGCCTCCAGGTTGCCAAACTTGCGGATCACGTCCGGAGCCTGATCGGGCATGATGCCCCACACTGCGGTGAAGTCCATGTGGATCTTGAAGCCGTCGCTCGAGGGGAAGGTGATCCCGGCGTCGTCGTCCATGACGGCGGGTTCGCCGCTGTCATCCAGGACCGGCACGCCATCGCGGCTGACGAGGTTCGACTTCACCGATTTCTCGACGTACCCGACGCCGATAATATCGATCTGCTGTTCGCGCGGGTTAACGGGGTACAGACCCGGTTGCAGTACGTTGTCCTGGATGCCCGCATTGGATTGGGTGAGCTTGTTGTCTGTGAGGTTCGTGACGACCCCGACATACCCGGTAGGGATATTCACCCACCCCGCGTGCTTAATTTGCAGACCCGAGGTGACGGTCACCTCCTTGATGATTTCCACTTTGTAGGCATAGGTGTTAATGCGGTAGGTTCCGGGGCCGAAGACCTTACGCAGCGTGCCTTTCTCCAGGGTCTCATCGATCTCGCCATCGACGAGGAACTGTTTGTCTTTCAGGTCGTTCCCCATACGGCTGGAGACGAGAGCCAGTTCACCTGGCTTGATCGTGGTGTCCGGCTCGACCTTGGTTTCCCACCAGCCGACCCAGAAGAAATGCCGACCCGGACCGCGCATCTCCTTGAGGATGCCGACCTCCAGTGGGTTGCCGTTAGCGTCGACCTTGGCAAACTGCCCAGCCTCGGCCACTGGCCTGCGTCCCGGCAGGAATGGCAGCGGCGGCCCCTTGTAACGTACCACCAGGCTGGAACCTTGCGGCACGTAGACCCGGTTGAACGTCCAATGGAACAGTTCCAGTCCAATGAACAGTAGGAACAGCGTCGACAGCCCGAAGGCGATCAAGCCTCGCGTTGCACGAAGGGTGGGGGTGTCGGTACTCATGAGAAACTCCCGAGGGGAGGATGGGGGGTGGTTTCGTAGGACGGGCTTTCCAGCCCGTCCCATGTGGCGTGTCGCTCATTGAGGGACGGCCTGGAAAGGCCGTCCTACGTGAAGAGACGCCTACGGGGTGGTCGGCGGAGCTTGCGGCTTCGCATCTTGCGAACTCGCGTCCGCGAAATCCTCGAAGATCTTCATGATCGGGCTGTCTGCCGTGTTGACCATGATCCGGCGGTATGACGAGGCCAGCTTCTGGTACAGCACGAATTGGGCGTAGGCTTGGCCGTCTCCACTGAATGACTCGACCGCCTTCTTCCAGCCCGCCGACTCAGCTTCGTTCTCAAACCGGATCACGTCGGCGGCAGCTTTCCCTTTGGCCTCCATCGCAGCGGCTTCGTCGATCGAAGCATCGAGCTTCAACTGGGCGACGGCGAGCTGTTCCTTGGCCTTGGTGAGGGCGATCGCGACCAGC
>JANOKO010000808.1:0-1564 GCA_031419335.1 Planctomycetota bacterium | reverse complement strand
CAAGAACTTGAACACCGCGACGTAAGGGTGTGTGTCGGACTTGTTGAATCACCCGTAGAATAATTCTTAATAATTCTCCCGACTGCTCCCGCCTCGATCGCTTGTCACCCCTCATCGCTTTCCACTCTGAGACTCTCATGGCCGGGCCTGCCAGATTACCGATTGTGCGTCATTTGATTGCGTGTCACGAAGTCACTGGAGAGGGGGCCGACGTTTCAATCCATCAGCTTCAGACTCGGATTCGCCCCAAGCCGGGTGATGAGTTCCCCCTGAAACACAACGTTGTGCTGTTCGCGATGCTGACGGAAGCGACGGGGCAACACACCTTGCAGTACCAGCTTTTCTCGCTCGACGCCGAAAAGGAGTCGCAATGGACCGGAACGCCTCGTACAATGGATTTGGGGCGTGACCCCATTGCATTTCGAGGTTGGAAGTACGCGATTCGCGATCTGATCCTGGAACAGCCGGGAGCATATGGGTTTCGGCTTCTCTGCGATGGAGTCGAGATCGGCTCAGTGAACTTACAGGTCGTCGCCTGATTGAGGTGAGTGATGTTCGGCCAGACGCAAAATGACGGCATCGAAATGCTGCCGACCGAAACGGTCGACTTTGGCGAGTTTGTCGCTGCCGGTCCGGCGGCTGCACTGCGGCTCGATCTGACGTGGACCGGGGCGGTCGATTCCGCAACTCTGGCGGTTGAGATCGCCAAGCTCCTGACCGCTGTGAGCGAGCGGGAAAAGGCCCTGGGCGGCCTCGGAATGGTCGCTCACCCCCAGGATTGCCAGCTGGCCACGGACGGAAGAAAGCAGACATTGACCGTGCTGCTGCGACCATGTGACGCCCGCTGGTCGGCGGAACGTTGCGATCGCCTCGCCGGGGAACTGGCTCAGTCTGCGCTCCCCCCGGCAGGGGATGCCTGCGAGAGTCTGCATGAGACCGTACGTGGACTCCTGCCGCTGACTCCGGGCAGATGTGATGGCCAGCCGGGTGGAGCGTTGATGTGGACTGCACACCGAGTGGCAGCTTGAATCTCGGCGATTAAACTGGAGCCGATATGTCCGACGAAACAATCCCCACTCACAAAGAAATTGAGCAGTTGCCGCGCTGGGCACGAGTGGCATTTGCGGCACGGTGTGCCCGCCGGGTGCAGCCGCTCTTTTCGAGATGGTCGGGTGCCACGGCGAAGCAGGTGGACACAGTTGAATGGGTGGTCACGCATGCGGAAAATGGTGCCGCAGCCGCGCTCATCAACTCCGGCTACGAATACGACTTCGCCACCACCAGAGCGATCCGAGCTGCAGCGGATGCTGCCAAGTCCTCACCTTGGGCGCACGCCGCTGCACACGCCGCAGAGGCTGCACACGCCGCATACGACTGTGGAGACACTCACGCCGTATACGCTGCCACTGCACACGCCGCTTCAGTGAGGCTCACTGACCTAGACCGTGTGAAGCGAATGATCCGCCAGGACTTTCTTACCTTGGTGAACACCGCCCGGCGTGAGAATTGGACGGATCTGTCTCCAGTGCCTCCCAGCGTTTTTGGCCCGCTGTGGCCGGGTGAG
>JANOKO010000807.1:0-1657 GCA_031419335.1 Planctomycetota bacterium | reverse complement strand
GGCGCAGATCCAAGCCGCCGTTGGAATCCACGAACACGCCGAACCGGTCGCTCGCTGGCTGTGGGTCGCGCGACCAGGCATAGAGCAGATTTTGCCCTTGGCCACCGAGCAGATCGTCATGTCCTTGACCGCCGAAGATCGTGTCCTTATCGGTGTTGGCAATCAACAGCGGTCGCGGGGCCACCAGAGCGGCGACCAGTGCATAGTCCCAGCCGTACGTGTTCACTTGAAACATGCAGTCGCAATGCCCCTCAATGCAGCCGTCGACCACATGGTTCTTCAGCGAGGTAATCCCCGCGACCGGGACTGCGACCTTGATCCGCTCATCAAGAGCTGCGATCCACCAGGAATAGGCTCCGCCGCCGGAGCGACCCGTGACGCCGAGGCGCGTCTTGTCGACCTCGGGCCGGGTCTCCAGATAGTCGAGCGCCCGAATGCAGTTCCATGCCTCCACCCCAGCGGGCGTGTACCCCCGCGCGTGCCACCACCACATTCCCTCCTTGTACGTCCCATGGTGCAGCCCCTCGATCTCGCCGAGTTGCAATGTGTCGATGGTCAGGCACGCATACCCGTTGCGAGCGTACCACCCACCGTGATGCTGATACCCGACCTTGTTGCCATACGCGATCCCGTCCTTGACGTTCCGCGCGTGCCCGCACACATACAGCACCGTCGGCAACGGCCCGCTCGCCCCCTTCGGCAGGTACAAATTCCCCGTCACAAACAACCCCGGCGACGACTGAAAATGCAGCCGCTCGACCGTGAACTCTTCATGCTCGGTCTTCCCCGTCACGACGGGCTTGAGGTCTTCCTTCGGCGGCAACGGGTCGAGCCCCAGCATCTCAAACAACTGGCGACGAAGCTCCGGTTTCTGGGCCTCCCACTCGGCGACCGTCTTGGCTTCGGAGAGGATCGCATCCGTCCGATCCGCCAGCCGCTGAGTCTCCAACCGGAAATACTCGGCGACGAGGGCATCGCCCTTGGCAGTTGACGAGGCTTCCGCCTTCGCAGGTTCTTGAGCCAGCGACATCGAGGCACCCCCAAATAGCAGCACGGCGAACAACAGCGCAATTCGCATTTCCAATTCCCCGAGAGACACGTGCCATCAACGTGGGGTGATGATAGTCCGAACGAATGAAACCTGCACGACGTGGGCCGGGCCCATTGGCCCGGCCTGACAAAGTGACGTAGTGATGTACGGTGGGACCAGCCTGCTTTGGAGCGCAGGCCCACCATATTCGACGTTGCTCCCCGGGAATGGTGAGCCTACGCCCAGAGCGGCTGGTCCCAGCCTACGGCAGCCGCTCTCTGTCTTTGTTCGTGAACTTCAACATGTGCGTGAAGCGGCCTAACGTTTGAACAAACCGGCCGATTGCAGCAAGCTGGCATTTGGGCTAGGCTGTTTTAGCCCCAATGACGGTCTGCCGCAATGGGTCCGGTTGAGCGAATGGTTAGGCGGCGAAGAGCGTGGAGGCAAATATGTCGGCAGTAGGAGCGAGCGCAGCGGCTGCGGCAGCGCGGCGGAGGCGGGAGCAGGAGGAGGAAGAAGTGGCCCTGATGAACACCGACCCCTCCGGGGCCGTCGAATACAAGATCATCCGTAGCGCCACCGGGGCCTTCAAGGACCCCGCCAAGTTCCGCGCCGCGCTGGACGAGG
>JANOKO010000806.1:0-1146 GCA_031419335.1 Planctomycetota bacterium | reverse complement strand
GTACTGCCCCACTTGCCAAGTCCCGGTCGAACGCCAAACCACCGACCAGATCATCGCCCGCATCCTCGCCCTCCCCAAGGAGACCCGCCTCTACATCGCCGCCCCCATCGAAGTCCCGGTTGGGCAGAGCTATACGAAGCTGTGGGATAAACTCGGCACGCAGGGGTTCTTGCGAGTGCGGATCAACGGGACGACCTACGGCATCGAAGAGGTGCCCGCGATCGATCACAAGCGCGAACACCTCGTGCAGGTCGTCGTCGACCGCGTGAAGGTCGACCCCGAATCGCGAGGCCGCATCGCCGACTCCACCGAAGCCGCCCTCGACCTCGGCAAGGGAGTCGTGCATCTCATCCGCGTGGAGAAAGACACTCCCGAAGAGCAGTGGCCCACCGACCGGCTGAGCTTGCACTACTCGTGTCCGAAGTGTGCCGAGGGGTGATGCGGACTCCCAGAAGCGTGGGTGGCCGGGTCTGCAGGCATTGCCCAAGGCCCGCCGCATGCCAAGTGACGCCTCCCACCAAAGGCCATCCGCAAAGCCTCCTGCCCCTGCCACCCCTACCGGAACGGGTGAGTTCAAGCGGATCAACCGGCATCACGCGGCTGCTCGATCACAGGGAGTCAAATCGCTCAGTCGCCGGGCAGGGGGAGAGAACCCGGAAACGGGAGGTTTTCTCAGACCAATCGCCTCAGCTCTTGGTTGACTTCATGTATTGGAGCTCTCCCGGCCCGCCATCGCGCCGATGGAGAGGAGATTCTGCCTGTCGGCGATTGTTGATACAATCCGTTGGAGGACTTCCGATGCCCCGAACCACTGCACGATTACTGGACCTCGAAGCAGCCGGGCTGTGGCCCGACTTTCATTCGAAGTTCATCAACTACTGGCAAGAAACCCTGGCTGAGTCGCTGCCTGGTGCTTACGAGGCACGGGTGGGCGAGCAGGTGAATCTGTATGAGTACGAGGAGCCGGTCCGACGGTTCGGCCCGGATGTGGCCCTACTCTACAGGTCGGAGGAGAATCCCCTGCGACGAGCTGATCCAGAGACTCCTGGCACGGGAGGCGTGGCTCTGTTGGAACCGGTCACGGTCCCGCTGGCGGAAATTCACGAAGAGGTCCGGCAGCCCTTCGGCGGGCAGGTCGAGGCGCTC
>JANOKO010000805.1:0-1434 GCA_031419335.1 Planctomycetota bacterium | reverse complement strand
TCGCATCAGCCTCCGCAGCAAGAGCGAGCAGGTGAACGTGAACGAAATCGCGAAACAATAGACGGCCTGGAAAGGCCGTCTTACGGGAGACTCTTTTCACCCGCCTGCCTCAGAGCCGCTGAGTCCAGTCGGCGACTTCGAACAGGGACATGTGCAACAGGCCGATGAGTTCCGGCAGGCCGAAGAATATCGCCGTCAACCCGACTAGCACGCGCATCTGGAAACCGATCGACTGGAGATTGAACTGCGGAGTCCAGCGCGAAGCGAGGAACAGTCCGAGCGACGTGAGGGCCATTACGCACGCCAGCGGAGCGACGGTTCGCAGTCCCCAGGCCGACAACAGGTCACCCAACTGGGCGATCGCTTCCGCGTTGGGTTGCCACACCGGACCGCCGACGGGGCGACGCTCGAACGACACTTGCAGGAAGCGATAGAGGTAGTGGTCGACGTTGAGGGCCATGAAGAGCAGCACGGCGAAGGCTTCGAGAACTTGACTCAACACGCCTTGGGATTGCGGTTCGAGTGCGGCGATGTTGGTGGCAAAGCTGAGGCCGAGCTCTTGATTGAGATACTCGCCCGCGATCTTCGCGGGGTATAGAAACAGCCCGAGGCAAATGGCCAGCAGCCCGCCCGTGAGAGTTTCCCGCAATCCGAGCCAGATGAGCATCGGTCCATCGGGAATAGGGGCGGTCAGCACCTGACCGGTCGTCATGCCTATCGCTAATGCGTACGCCAACCCAACTTTCACCGTCTTCGGCAACCCGCGTCCCGCGAAGGGCGGCAAGAGCGAGACGAAAGTGGCGATGCGCAGAAAGGCCAACAGAGGGGTCGCGACCGCGGGCGAGATCATTGTGCGGCCTCCGACATTCGCAGCAACATGCGGGTCGCGTACGTCATCAACAGTTGCAGCGACCAAGGGAGCGAGATGATGATGACCAGACCGACCGCCGCGAGCCTGGGGACGAACGACAGCGTCTGCTCCTGCACGCTCGTTACGGCCTGGAACACGCTAACGAGGACCCCGACCAACAGGCTCGCCAACAACGGGGGCAAACAAAGCAACGCGGTCGTCAGGAACAACTCGCGCGCGATTTGATAGACCTCGGTCACTGTCATGGGAATCCTTCCTGGTGTCTTTGATGTGCGACTCCGAGTTTTGAACTGCGAGATGGAACTAGAGCAGTTTCAGCAATCGTGTTCAGTCAGGAGGTTGGAACACTAATCTCCACTAATCCACACTAATCAGAACAGAGATCTCTTGTGATCGGATTAGCGTTGATTAGCGGAGATCAGTGTTCCAATATCCTTCTCCTGTCGCTTGTTGGACTGAACACCAATTCTGAACACACTCTATTTCACAGGCTTCTTCTTCTCGGCGCGCTTCAACGTCTTGAAGTTCTCGATCAGCTCAACCATCAGGGTGGGGTCGTCCAG
>JANOKO010000804.1:0-1908 GCA_031419335.1 Planctomycetota bacterium | reverse complement strand
CCCGCCGGATCGAGGAGCAAGCCACCTGGCTGCCGGAGGAGGCGTCGCCTCTGGAGGGTTACCCCAAGACATGGATGCACTGAGCGAGCGATCTGGGAGGGCGAGCTCCTGCCGAGCCGCGATCCTCGAAAGACGTTCTATCCCAGTTGCGGCTCAGCAGGAGCTTCGCCCTCCCAACCATCAGTCACCCCACAGAGAGATACCCTCATGAAGATCATTCGCTACCAGGACGCCGCCGGTCAGATTCACTTCGGAGTCCGTCACGCCGACGGCAGTGCCACTCGCGCTGAGGGCAGCCCGTTCGGACCGTGGACGGACAGCGGCACCAAGGCCGATCTCCGCCAGTTACTCGCCCCGGTCGACCCGGTCGACATCATTTGCATCGGGCTGAACTATCGGAAACACGCCGACGAGGGCGGCAAGCCGCACCCGGAACATCCGGTCGTGTTTATGAAGAATAAGGGCACGCTGCAACACCCCGGTGGCCCGATCGTGCTACCGCGCAAGTTGGCGAGTACGCAAGTCGACTACGAATGCGAACTGGCCATCATTATCGGTCGCGAGTGCCTGAACGCGACCAAGGCCAACGCCCTGTCGTTCGTCGCCGGATACACCTGTGCCAACGATGTCAGTGCCCGCGACTGGCAGATTACCTGGGGCGGCAGCCAGTGGTGCCGGGGCAAGACTTTTGCCACGTTCTGCCCGCTCGGGCCGTGTCTTGTCACCCCGGATGAGATCCCGAATCCCAATGCCCTTCGTATCCGCACGGTTCTCAATGGAGAAGTCATGCAGGACTGGAGCACCGACGACATGATCTTCGATGTCCCGACGCTCATCGAGTTTCTCAGCGGCAGCACCCGCCTGCTCCCCGGCACCGTGATCCTCACCGGCACTCCCCACGGCGTCGGCTCCGCCCGCAAACCGCCGGTGTACCTGAAGGCCGGAGACTCCGTGACAATCGACATCGAGAAGATCGGCGAACTGACCAACCCAGTGGTGGATGAGGTGGTGTGATCACTTCCTCAGCCGCGATGTGTTGAGGGGGACTGGCGTCGTTCCTGTCTTTGGTGAGTACCTTTCTCACCGTTTGGCCCCCGAAGGCCAAACCGTTGAGGCACCAACGGGTGTTGAGCAACTCGACCGACCGACTGCACTGCCACGAGTGGGATAGAGGGCGGGCGGGGTGAAAGGCCCTTGCCCAGCTTTCATTCCTCAGACCACAACCGTCCCACGGTGCCACTGGAGAACAACAAGCCCCAAGCTGCGCAGACGACAGTCGTCTGGTCAAGCCAGCCAACTCAGTGGTGAACCAACGCGCCAAACTCCAGACCGCTGCTTGCTAAAAAATCCCCAGTTTGTCGCGGGCATCGTCGGTCATCCGGGCTGGAGTCCACGGTGGGGACATGACGAGCCGGATTTTTGCTTCGGTCACGCCTGGGAGTTGTTCCAGAGCCGTCTTCGCCTGGTGGACAATCTGCGGGCCGGCGGGACAACTGGGGCTGGTGAGAGTCATCTCGACATGCACCTTTCCCTCGTCCCCCTGGTTGATCGTATACACCAGACCGAGATCGACGATATTGATAAACAGTTCGGGGTCGATGACGCTGCGGAGCGCCTCGATCATTTGCTCCTCGTCGGCACTGATGAACTCGGCACCGGGAGGCAGTTCGGCTCGCGAGCAGGCTGTCGCTGCCGGGACGGCCCCCTCCCCCGCAGGCTGCGAGCAGCAGCCATCTCCGTGGGTATGCCCCGTGTGAACCGGCTCTTTCGAGCAGCTCTGGCTTTCGATCGAAACAACACGCAACAGATTATCAGTCGAACCACTCATCGGTCGGGTCAAACTTGGGAAGCACCAGAATCAACACCTTCATCCGCCCCACGGCACGATGACGGGTCTCCGGTCGGATC
>JANOKO010000803.1:0-4177 GCA_031419335.1 Planctomycetota bacterium | reverse complement strand
CAACATCAAGGCCCCAAACACTTGTCCCAGAAACTTCTGTCGGCCCCGCAAACGACCGCAATCATCCACAATTCCCAGCAGGCAGATCCAGACCGATGCGCTGACGAGCCCAATGAGGAAGAGGCCATCTTCCCGCCGCTCCAATAGGAAGTAACGCGTACTCAGAAGCGCGAGTGCCGTGGCGACCAAGCATCCCGCGAAAACTGCCAGGCCACCACCGAGTGGGACTGTCCGACCATGCAGCTTACGAATCCCGTCGGGAGCGTCCAAGATCTTCCAACGCCACATGAACGACACCACCAGAGGAGTGGTTGCGGCAGCGCAGACGAGGCCCACAATCCATGTCAGTGCCAGTGAACTCGCACTCAAAGTTAACCTCGTTTCCCGACGGTCCGATCGGAGTTGGGAATTCAGCCTTCAATGGCTGTCCAACCCGGGCGATTCCGGCATCTAAGTTGATGTCCCGGAGCTATCGGTTTCCCGCGTCCTGTCTCGACATCACCCCATTCGGAATGTTCCGCCTGGGGTGGTTCTTCGTCGTTTGCGGAGAACAGGATTCGAAGTTTCCATCCGATGGGTACAGGATGACGAACGAGTTTACCGAATTCAACGGTTTTCTGGGAGAATTGGGGAGTTCCCGCGAACTGGAGTGTTTTCTGGAGATAGCCGACCTTTTTCGATGAGAAATTCAAATCTGGCCTGGACATCGGCACGCTGGGGGGCCATGGCGCGGGCGACGCCAATGACAGTCAGAGCCTCTTCCATGCGGTTCGCTTGTTCAAGGACTTGAGATGCCTCCAATCGCAGTGGAATGTCACGAGGGGAGTTGCGGATCGCCACCATGTAGGCATCCGCGGCTCGAGGCAGGTCACCCAGCTCCAGGTACATCTTCGCCAACGACAAGATGGGGATTTTTGGGTCAGCAGCCACGATCAACTGGCATCGACGGAGAATCTCCTGTCGCACCGCAACGCTGCGGGGGGACGCGGAAATGGCGAGTAGAGGCTCGATTCGATGGGGAAACAGCATGAGCGTTTCCGACTCGTCCCGCAAAAATGTCGCTTCGTCCCAAATCGGAACTGCCCAGACATCCGAAAGTTCGAGGCAGCGTTTCCAGCTGCGTGTGGTCACTTCGGGTTGCTGGATCCGGTGAGACAATTGACCCGCTCGGAATTGAACCTCGGCGTCACTGGTTCCCACGAACATGGCGAGGTCGCGGGCGACTGGTGTCGCCGGTCCGTTCAAGATGTGCGAGAGCCAGGCCCGAGGCATCGATACGCCCCGCCGCAGAGGATCTAACTGCACAGAGCGATCCAAAGCTGTCAGTGCAGCGGGGAGGTTTTCGGCGATCTCACGGCGTCCAAGGAGTTGCCGTTCAGCGTCGGAGTTGCCGGAGAATCGCAAGTCCGAAACGACCGCGTCGAGTCGCTCCAAATGCGTCGTTTCCCACAGTTTTCGACTACCCAGCGCTTTCGCTTCCGGTTGAGTCCGCAGTAAATCATCGTAGATCATTCGGCGGTAGCGGTAGATGCGAAGTTCACCGAGTGCGGCAAAGGTTTGCGATTGATCGGGATGCTGTGTACTCAGCGTGTGCAGGGCCGACAGAATCCCGTCGCAGTCCGTGACCTCCAGCGTGGGAGAATGACTTGGGAGTGGGATCTGATCGACAACGACTTCCACCTCTGCCGCAGCCTGAATTTGGTAAATCGCGAGTCCGGATGCCAGTAATATTCCAGCGCTGACGATGTTTCGCCACAAGGGGCGGTTGATGGCCACGAGAATCCAGGCCGAAACAGGTCGGGCTTTCGAGTAGGGGGCGTAGACCGAGCCCGCGATGACTGCAAATGTGAATACGATGCTGCCGATCGAAAGGCTGAAGTCGGTTAAGGACATTGTCGACAGCCCGGCTACAACCAGCAAACCACACAACCCAGACGCCAGTTGTCGCCCTTCCTGGTCAGAGCGAATCGCACGAGCGGCTGCATACGCGAGGAAGAGTAATCCGGCGATAAAGAGTCCCAGTCCGAGGATTCCGGCTTCTGCCAGAACCTCAAGGTACTGATTCTCGGCATGCTGGAACCACGACTCATGACCTGTTGAGAGATAAACGGAATTCACCAACGCATACGTGCCCCATCCACTGCCGGTCCAGGGAAAGTCGCGTACGAGACTGACCATTTCTCTCCAGTGTTCTATCCGACCCTGGAGAGCGTTCGACAGGTTCGCCAGGGTCTCCAAGCGCAAGGCGATGCGTTCGCTCTGTCCCAGTCCGATTAACCCGGCGTAAGCCAAACAGACAAACGCGACCACCACCACCAGCAGGCGGGTCTTCCAGCGGTTCAAGGCGGGAAGCAGCACGAGTGCCGTCGCAACCAGTCCCGCTGCACCGGCCCTCGAGAGTGACATCAAAATTCCAACGACAATCACCGCAACAGTCAGTGCGGACAGTAGGACGCCCGGAGTCAGGTGGCCCAGCACTCTCATCAGCCAACCGGAAATCCGCGATCGCCACGGACCAGGCTGAGAGTGCCGCTTCTGACCCAATCCGAATGGAAACCAAGCCACCGTGAGACTGGAGATTGCGCAGGCCAATGTGATGAGTAAGTATCCGGCACCGTTGTTGCGGTTCACAAAGGGACCGAATGGGCTGCCACCGTATCTCAATGGAACGGTCCAGAACAGTTTCCCGTTCCATGTGAGTTGTTGAGCCAGCCCAAACCCGGTGATCGCCAGGCCGTTCACCGCCAGGGCCAAGTACAGCCAGCGGCGACTCTCGGTGTCCTCGAACAGCTCAAAGCTCAACCAAAAAGCCAGAGTCGCCAAGGCAATTTGTGCTAGCGTCAATTGCGTCGCAGGGGGGGACAACGTGTGCAGACCGCGGGCAAATCCTGACAGTTCTGGTGTCGCAACCAAGACCGGAACCAGATCACTCATTGGCGCGGATTGCAGGCCCAGCAGCGGATTGGAATCTCCTGCTGGGCTGAGTTGCCAGACTCCGATACACAGAAAACCAATGGGCACCACCAGACACAGTGGCAATCCCCCAGCTCTAGGACCATCGGTCATGAACAGGTTTTGAATGAACCGCAGTAGCGCAATCCCGACCAGAGCCGCGCCCAAATAAAATTGCGGCTCGGCGGTCACGGCTCCAAACCACCAGGGAGCCGCCATCACCAAACCGCAAAGCAGAATTCTGAGGAGTGTCGACATTGGTCAGATGA
Source organism: Planctomycetota bacterium (assembly GCA_031419335.1). GTDB lineage: Bacteria > Planctomycetota > Planctomycetia > Planctomycetales > Planctomycetaceae > TH-plancto1. Next base: position 956 of record JANOKO010000803.1, on the reverse strand, counting down.
TACTCCCGTAATGGACGGGAGCCGTCAACCAACTGATACAATCCGAGACAGAACATGTCCCCATCGACTCGATTCCGATGAATTCACCAGAGTGAGTCGATTCTCTCATCCGATCCCACAGCCGGTTACGGAATGGCGGGAGTCGCAGGAGCATTGTTCCCTTGGTTGGCGAGTCCAGCACCAATCCCGGCTCCAATTCCGGCACCTGCGAGAGCTCCCAGCAATCCGCCGCCGCCGCCTCCACCGCCGCCCCCACCGCCGCTCGCTCCACTCCCGAAGCCACCAATTCCCATTGCAGCAGTCTGTTGATTGGAAGCAGGCTGGTTGAACAGCACGAAGTCACTTGGTGAGGCTGGAACTAAGGGAGTCGTAGACCCCTTCAGCAGCGCCACAAAGTACATCCGGCGAACGCGGGCTTGGGCTTGGGGTGCTGGGCTTACAACACCCGAGGAGAAGGCCGCGAACCCATCAGGGCTAGCCAGAGCCATTGAGTAGATCCCGTTCGCCAATCCAGAGACGGTGAACTCGCCATTCGTGTCGGTGTGGGTTTGGGCGGCCACTTGGCCATCGCGAATGAACGCCACGAACATATGAGCGATCGGTCGCATGGGATGACCACCGGGCGCGGGCCGTACGATCTGACCTTTCACGCTGCCGTCTGCTTGAAGCTCGAAGTCAGAGTTCTCAGAGGCAGAATCATAGGCAACCGCATCCTTGACTGGCACGTTCGCACCACTTCCGGAATCGTGGAAATGAGTCTGAATCAAGCTGCGTACGAGCTGGGCGTCACGGGAGGGAACCAAGCCCACCCGGCTGGAGGCGCTGTGAGCCGCATCGCCCAGGAAGATCCCGTAGGCTGCAATGCCCTCACTACCACTCGCCAACACCGAGTATGCCCCGGGAGCGACTTCCGAGATTTGAGCCACGCCCCCTTCACCCACTCGGAGGGATTGAAC
>JANOKO010000802.1:0-3315 GCA_031419335.1 Planctomycetota bacterium | reverse complement strand
CGGAGTCTCTGGGCTCCCATTCTGTTGCACTTTCTGAATAATTTGCTGGTCATCAGTCTGGCCCATTTCCAAATGGGGGAACTGCCCGCCAGTCCGGTGCTGCTGACGACTGCGTTTGGGTGTCTGACCGCTCTTGCGTGGCGGTTCGGAACCAGTGATCCGGGGACCGAATCGACACTGCGTCCTCTGGCTGGCCCGTTTTGGAAGTCCTGGCAGCAAGCGTATGAGGGCTGGAGTGTCTTGGCCTACACGATGGCGTTTCTGTGGGCAGCGCGGGTGCTGTAGTCCGAGGCCTCGAGTTTAGAAAGCGATCGAACACTTCCTTCGCGGACATTCGCCATTCCGTGACCACTCTGCAATGATGGCTCTCCTGCTCGGCCAGCGGGGTGTACTTCCGTCGTGTGGAGTTCACCTCTTCCGGACAGTTGAGGGGGAGTGTCGTACCAGTGAGTGCGGGTCGGACTTTGGCCGTCGGTGACATCCACGGGTGCGACATCGCACTCGAAGTGCTGCTGCGCGAACTGCAGATCACCCCCAAGGACACCCTGATTGTCCTCGGAGACGTGATCGATCGCGGTCCGGACTCGAAACACTGTATCGAACTGTTACTGAACCAAAAGACCCTCTGTCAGTTCGAGTACATCATGGGCAACCATGAGGAGATGATGCTGGACGCCCTCGATGGGGGCGAGTGGGCCGAGGCTTGGCCGCGCTATGGCGGGCTGGAGTTTCTCCATTCGTATGGCGGCAGTTTCTCAAACATTCCGTCCGAGCATCTGGACTTCCTACGGAACGGACAGCCTTTTATCGAGACCGACTCGACGATCTTTTCGCATGCGGCCATCCGCTGCGAATATCCGCTCGATGCTCAGGACAAGCACTGGTTGCGTTGGAGTCGCATCGGTCGCCACTGCCTGCCGCACTTCTCGGGTAAACGGGTCATCTGTGGGCACACGGCACAACCGTCTGGTCTGCCGTTGATTCTGCCAGGGTGGGTCTGCCTTGACACCTATGTCTACGGCGATGGGGGAGCCTTAACAGCCCTTGATGTCGACAACGATCTGGTCTATCAGTCGGAGCAGTCGGGACGCTTTCGCGGCTGCCACCCGCTCGAGGAGTTCATCGGGTGAATCGCCATAAGAATCATCCCAAGAAACACAAGAAGCTGTTTCAGCGACCGGAGCAGCACGCTCCCGGTGAGGAGTTGCAGGCACCCGTCGAGCAACAGCCATTGCCAGTGCGCGTCACTGCGCTACGGTATTCCCCCGGCGAACTTCAAGAGGTCGATCTCCAGTCCCCGCAGGAGGTTGCCGCCCTGCGCCAGCCGGGTTCGATTTTGTGGGTCGACATCGATGGCATCGGCGACCCGCGCTGGCTGCAGTCGGTGGGCGAGGTGTTCGGTCTGCACCCGCTGGCCCTCGAAGATGCCGTGCATGTTCACCAGCGGGCCAAGGTCGACGAATACGGCGACCACCTGTTCATCGTCGTGCGGATGGCCGACGCGAAGGATCGGCTCTCCACGGAACAGGTCAGCCTGTTCCTCGGAAAAGATTTCGTCGTCACGGTCCAGGAACTTCCCGGCGGCGACTGCCTCAACCCCGTCCGGCAACGCCTCCGCACCAACAGCGGACGTATCCGCCGCAGCGGCCCAGACTTCCTTACGTACTCCCTGATCGATGCCGTCATCGACAGCTACTTCCCGGTACTGGAGAAGTACGGGGAGGATCTGGATGCCCTCGACACCCGCGCCGACGGAACCTCACCGGAAGTCCTCGAACGTCTGCACGCGATCCGGCAAGAACTGCTCCAGTTGCGTCGAGCCGCGTGGCCACACCGGGACGCACTCAACGCCTTACAGCGACACGAGTCGGACCTGATCGCTCAGGACACGAGGGTCTTTCTCCGCGACTGCTACGATCATTCCGTGCAGATCATTGATGTGCTGGAGACCCAGCGGGAAATGTGTGCCGACTTGCGTGATCTGGTTCTCACAATGGTCGGGCACCGCACCAACGAGATCATGCGGGTGCTGACGATCATGTCCAGCATCTTCATCCCGCTGAGCTTCATTGCCGGGGTGTACGGCATGAATTTCGACCCCGACCAGTCACCGGTCAACATGCCCGAGCTGCGCTGGCCGTATGGGTATCTGTTTGCCCTGGCGCTCATGGTGGGCACGGCGGCAGTACTGCTGGTCTTCTTCTATCGCAAAGGATGGCTGTTTCAGTCGAATACGTCGATCCGAACACCGTCGCGCACGAATGAGCCGTGAGAAACAATCAGGCATCGTACGACAGATCACGGGAATGGAACTCTGGTGGCACTCGCCGATAGAGTGGTGTACCTTGTCCCGAAGCTGAGGGTTACTCGTCGACCGCGACAAGTCCAGACCGCTCGTCTCAGTCCTCCGCCTTGCTCCCGTCGCCGCACATCTTGACGATCTTGGGATCGAAGCGGGCCACGGTCTCGACGAGGTCGGCCTGCTGCCGCATGACTTCGTCGATGTCCTTGTAGACTCCGGGCACCTCATCGGAACCGGCTGACAGGATGCGAATGCCCTTGGCCAGCAGATCGTTCGTCACGGCCTTGATGCGGAACTTCTCCCGCCCTTGAGTGCGCGACATGCGGCGACCAGCTCCGTGCGAAGCGGAGTTCAGCGAGTCCGGGTTGCCGCGACCGCGCACGATGTAGGCCGGGGTCGCCATTGATCCGGGGATCACGCCGAGTTCGCCGACACTGGCTGGGGTGGCTCCCTTGCGGTGGACGATCACCTCCCGCCCGGCGTGGATTTCCCTCCACGCGAAGTTGTGGTGGTTCTCCACTCCCGCCAGGATCTGGGCCCCGATCAGGTGCGATACGTTGCGGTGAATCACGTCGTGATTCGCCGCAGCGTAATCGCCCATCAGGTTCATGGCCGCCCAGTATTCCTGGCCCGCTTCCGTGTCGAGATCGAGCCACGCCAGTCGTCCATGCTTGGCGTACTTGCGAGGCAGGTTGCACTGCGCGATCGAGCTGTAGGTATCGCACACCGCGTACCCCACGCCGCGACTTCCGCTATGGCTGAGCAGGGCCACGTAGCGACCGGGGGCCAGACCCAACTCCGGCTGGTCGATCGTCACGATGCCGAACTCGACGAAGTGATTCCCCGACCCCGAGGTGCCGAGTTGCTTCCACGCCCGGTCCTTGCTCTCGCGGGTGATGCGATCGTAGGTGCTTTCGAACTTGGTCATCGATGGCGCTCCAAGGTGCTGGTCGAACACGAGGCTCAGCCGGCGTCGCCCGAGCTTCGTGACCTTCAGGAAGTAGGACGATAGC
>JANOKO010000801.1:0-1510 GCA_031419335.1 Planctomycetota bacterium | reverse complement strand
CATCCGACGATCGGTCTGGCTGCCCTGATCGAACTCGGTCCCGAAATACTTAGGGTATGCCACCAGCATCAGACCGGCGCGAGTTTCATAGTAGACTGGTCCCTCGAAATTGCGACGTACCAGTTCCGAGTAGTCGTCGTCCATTTGCCCGGTTTGAGGATTGTATTTCTCATGGTCGACTCGCTCCATTTGACGAAAGAAGCTGTTGAACTCCCAGAACTGATTCTGCTTCCAATCATTAAACGGATGGTTGTGACACTGAGTGCATTGAACCTGCAGGCCGAGGAACACACGGGCCGTTTTGGCAGTGGCTTCGACCACGTACTCTTCGCTATTGGGGTTGAGTTGCAGCTGTGCCAGCAAATAGTTGGCGGCACCGTTCTCATCAAATCGCCCTTCCGACGCAATCAGGTCGTAAGCGATCTCATTCCAGGGGCGATTCTTGGCGAAGCTCTCGCGAAGGAACTTCTCGAGCGATCCACGGTTGGTCTTATCCGGTGTCACTCGACCGATCAGTGTGTTGGTCCAATATGTCGTGAAGTTTCGCACATAGGCCGAATCCGCCAGCAGCGTTTCAATGAGCTGGCTACGTTTTGCCGGATTTTTGTCCCGCATAAACTCTTCGACAGTTTTTCCCGACGGGACATGGCCCGCGATGTCGAGATAGACGCGGCGAACCCACTCTCCGTCTTCTGCCACATCGCTCGGCTTGATTTCGTTATCTGTCCAGCCCTGGCGAATCTGCGTATTGACATAGCTGATGAGCGGGTCCGACGAACCCGTCGTGAACTCACTGTCTGCCCCATATCCAGGGGCAGCCAAGAGGCTGCATAGACCGCAGCCCAACATCAGTGCAATCCAGGCGCGCTTCATTGAGTCAACTCTCCTGCGAACCCTATCGATTCTCGACGGGTGTGAGTACACCCCGCCATCATCACTGACTTCTCGTCGAGAAGCCACTCCGAAAGTCTCTGTCATCTGAGGTGAAAATGCAACATCCCCAGCATTTCACCAGCACTAGGCACAGTTCCTGCCCCTCGAAAGTACCGCGAATTCCCGAACGATGTTCGGTCGAATTCAGGATTTCGTGGCTTGGCAATCAGAGTTGTGTGTGCGAATCATTCGCAACCCTTTACTGTGACTACTGTTACATGTCTTCTCTGCTGCTGCAACCATTTTCGCGGAAACTTGACTGGTCCCAGGAATCCAAGGCCGAATGGCTCTCTCAATCAGGGGCCCCGTCGTATGGACTTTGCTCGTGATTGTTGTTGAGAAGACGGGGAAGACTGGCGACGATCGTGTCTTAACCCAATTCACCTGATGACTTATTGATGCGAGCCTCTCCCAGTGGCTGGCTTCCTGGTTGCAATCAGACTGTTTGCATTGGGGAGGCAGGCGAACATATGCCAGTCGTATGAGTCATTATTTCCGACTCCAAGTGGCTTCAACTCGTGTTGGACTCAAAGCCCAGACCAGAGATAGCCATCCCGAATCGCTGGATACTTCACCC
>JANOKO010000800.1:0-1620 GCA_031419335.1 Planctomycetota bacterium | reverse complement strand
CACGGCCCGATGACTCGGCAGGAAGTGGTTGAGAAGGCGCTTTCGAAATTCCTGTCGGAAGTCTGATTTCGGAGGCCGCATGACACTGACACTCGAACTCTCACCTGACCTGGAGACTCGGCTCTCTCACGAAGCCGCAGTGCTGGGCGTGCCTGTTGAGAAATATGCGATGGGAGTGCTGGAACAGAGCCGCCCTCAGTTGTTCGACGTGACGAATTTGGGCCTCGGTCCCAAGCTCCTGGCTTGGGACCGCATATCCCCGAAGCTCTGCTTCGCCCGCGTGCCAGAACGATCCCTCTCCCAAACCGTCGTCGGACTTCCCTTCAGAATCAAGTTCCGACATGTTGGGCGGAAGTTTTGCGTGACTCGGCGAAGCAGAGCTTCGAGGAGATGCGTGTCCACGCCGGAGCTTGGTCACGAGGATCCAAGAGATGTTCATCGGGAGAGGAGAGCATCCGCTGCTCGCCCACAGTCATCACATCATGCCCCGCAGCGGACAGAATCTCTGAACCGCGTCGACCGAGGTTTTCGTCCAGTTTGAGCTTCATGCGGGCTGCTCGGTCGGGATGTCGACAAATCGCTCCCGGGACATTTCAGAACCGTAGGCAATACAGGCCCGCACATCCGCTTCTTCCAACCCGGGATATTCCGCCAAGACTTCGGCGACGCTCATCCCGTCAGATAGTAAATCCAGGATCAATGAGACCCAGATGCGGTGACCACGGAGACAAGGCTTCCCGAAACAGATGTCCGGGTTGATCGAAATCCGGCGAAGAAGTTCGGTGCGTTTCATCGGTGGGTCTCCAGCAAGATGCTCGCAGCTTGAACTCGCGAACCGCGATCATACACGACTCATTCGGGAAAGCCAAAATGGATTGATACGTTTGATCATCACATCACTTTGGTGTTCAATCCTCCGGGACTGTTATGGCCAAACCCAGACTGTGTACGCTACGATTCAACTCACATGAAACATGAAGCAGACCATGACTACAGTGACACTCGAACTTCCCGACCAGATTGTGCGAAATGTCGTGCAGCGGGTGGAGTGTGGGCAACGACACTGAGTCAACCAGTCTTGAGAATGAGTGAACCATGATTACAGCCCGCCCATTACCCGTGCAAACCAGGCTGGAGAGTCAGCCGGGAGTTTGTGGTGGTCGACCGTGCATCGCGGGGACGCGGATTCGCGTGCAAGACGTGTTTGTGTGGCATGAGTTACAGGGGCTGACGGCGGACGAAATCGTCTCGCGGTTTCCGCAACTGACGATGGCGGATGTCTACGCCGCGCTGTCGTACTACTGGGACCATCGCGATGAGATTCAGCGGGACATGCAGGCGGAATCGGATTTGGTGATCCACTTGCGTCAGTCGTCAGTTTCGCCGCTCGCCGAAAAACTGGCGGCCTCGCATGGGTCGGACGATCCGCTTCCACCTCGACGAACACATTGACTCCGCTGTGGCGGATGGGTTGCAACGGCGGGGAGTGGATGTCAGCACGACGGCGGAACGACATCTCATCGGGCAGACCGATGAGGTGCATTTTCAACTTGTGTTCGCAGAGCAGCGAGTCCTGGTGACATGCGACTCGGACTTTCTCACTTTTCACGCCCAAGGTCG
>JANOKO010000799.1:0-5292 GCA_031419335.1 Planctomycetota bacterium | reverse complement strand
ATCCGCAGCTTCTTGAGCTTGGACGCGACAAACTCGTCGATGTAGTTGACCGGCTCGGGCGGCGTCTCCTGGTACTGGAGGGCCTTGGGGAGGACGATGTACTGCGACCCGACAGTGTAGGTCGAGAAACGGGCCATCACGAATGCCTCGCCTCGCGCGCCAGCAGTGACAACACCAGCGGGGCTGATCGCAGCCGAGTTTTCATTGTTGGTCAGGAACAGGGCCAAGTGGGTCACATCGCGGTCGGTCCCATCCGAATAGGTCGCCCGAACCGTCACACGCTGTGTATCCCCAGCTCCGTCCAGGACTCCGTTTTGCGGGTAGATCGTCATCCCAGTGCAGGTCGCAATATCAGCGGGGTCTTGCGGGGTACCAGCGGCGATCCACTTGACGATCTGCTGGTTGAGTTCGCTGTCTTTCTCGTACCGCTTGCCACCTGTGTGCGGGACATCGCCAACGCACTTCTCCACCATCATGCTCGCTTCGGGAATCGCCAAGTCGACGCGGCGACCGGGGAACTCGCGAGTGATCCGGTGATGGTCACCGTTCGGGTCGTAGCCGAACAGTGACAGACGAAAACCATCCTTGCCCCGAGCGGCCCCGTGGCAGCTTCCCGTGTTACAGCCAGCCTTCATGAAGACTGGCATCACGTCGAGTTTGAAGCTGATTGGGCGGACTTCGGCAGCTTTCTCGACCTTCACCGGCAAGGTCAGGGACTTCCCTTCGAAGTCGATCTTGAGTTCGGTCGTTCCGTCGGCTGCCGGGTGGAGGGTGTTCCCTTCCCGGCGGACCAGGGCGGGATTGGCCAGGGTCCACGTGGCCATGTCGGTGACATCGCGAGTGATCCCGTCGGCGTAAAGGGCCTGAATCACGATCCCCTGCCGGTCGAGCGCGGTCACCAGGTTCACGTCCGGCGGCGAGACGCGCAGTTCTGCCAAGTCGGCTGCACGGACAGCGACCGACGTAAGAACGACAAATAGAATCGGGGCGAACAGACGAGTCATCATGAGCGGGGACCGTGCGTCGATTTCGGGCTGTGTCTACCGGATGTTTCACCACGGAGACACGGAGGCACGGAGATGAAGGCGGGAGAGTCGATTCGAAACGAATGCTTCGGTCGTTTTCTCTGTGCCTGCAAGTCTCCGTGGTTCAATTCAGGATGGTTCAATTCAGGGTTTGGACAGACAGGATGTCTGGCCCTACGGCTTGGCAACCGCAGCGGCTTTTTCCTTCTGCAGAAGTCGCAACTGTTCCAGTCGAGACAGCGGCTTCGGCGGAGGGGCCACCACTGCGGCCACCGGCATCGGTTCAGGCATGGGGGTCGGCATCGGCGGCGGGTCGTTCGGCTTCGGCGGTGGCGGAGTGTCAATCCGCAATCGTCCAGTGCCCAGATTGTGGATCACCATGTCTCCATTCTCGGGGATCAGGATCTGAGCAAACAGGTTCTGATTGTTCCCGGCAGGGGAGTTCGCAGCCGCCTTGATCGTGAAGGAGAATTCGGCGGTTTCCTTCGTGACCTTGATCGGTTCCGCTGTCGTGTTGGCCGGAAGACCATAGAGCGTAGCGACCGCTTCGCCTTCGAAGTCTTTCCTCTTGGTGACTTTGACGAACATGGGGAGTTCTTTCCCCTGCTCCATGGCGGCTGCGGCGAATTCGAGGGTCATGTACTGCTCTTCGATGCGGATCGGCACAAAGGGGGTGCAGGTTTCGATCGGTCCATTCCCTACTGTGGAGATACAGCGAATGGCGATCGGCCAATCCCCGACCGGAGCGTCGCCGTTGCAGTTTACAGAGATCAGGGCTTCCGTTTGGCCTTCCGGGATCGAGACGGAGCCGCTGGAGCTGATCCCTGGGGGATTCTGGAGGAACAGCACTTGGATCGGTCCCTTGAACTCACCCGTCCGTTCCGCGATGACCTTGAGGTTCAGTGACCCGCCACGGACGATGGGCACCTTGGGCGGCTCGATCGTGACCTTAAACGGAGCCGCCTGAGTCACGACGACAGGCAGGCGGGTTTGCTCTTCGGTCCAGACCGTCTGCTGGTTCTGTCCCAGGACCATGAGGATGTTCTGCTTGAAGCGACCTTCCACTTTCAGGTTCGGCTGATTCGGATCGTCGAGAAAGGTATTGATCGCGGAGAACTTGCCAGCCAGCGGAGCATCTGCAGCTGCGTACAGCACGACTGGCATCGTTGCTCCTCCGCGCCACATCGGTGGGCACTCAATGCTGACTCCGGCGGGGAGATCATCACTCTTGAAGTTCGCGAGGCCGCCGAAATCCTGGCGGGTGACGTTGACCTGTACCCCGACTCCGCCGCCTTGTGGGACGACGAGTTGTGGGGAGACATAACGCTGAAACTCGACAGTTCCGGCAAAGGTCTTCGGCACGACCGGCTGCATTTCAACGCGGTACGGATAACTGGGTCCGCCGCCGCGCAGGTGGTCATAGACCAGGATCGAATACTCAGCATCTGCGGGACATTGCCAGCGGAGGTAGCTATCGGGGCCACGGCTATCGTCGTTGCCCGCCAGTCCACCGCCGTCCTTGTTGCAGACGTACATCACAGCATCGATCGACGACCGCAGTCGGCGACCATACATCTCGATATCGAAGACTTGGCCTTGCTTCGCGGTGAACTTGAAATAGTCCTGGTCGCCTGGCTTTTCAAGGACGCCATTGAAGGCTGCGGGAGCCTCGACGGCCACCAGAGCCGCCGTCGCGTCGTTGTTCTCGACTTCGAGGACATTGTTCAACGGCGAGACGCGAAACCGCATGGGCGAGGCCGCTGTGCCCGTGGGATCAGTCACATTGATCGCCCAATCTTCCGGTGCGTCGGCGGGGATGACGATGTCCTGCTCGAAGTCCCCAGCCACGTCGCCCAGAAACTTGACCTTCACGGTTTCACCGGGCTTGCCGCCCGAGGGGACAATCCCGCGAGGACGCGAGTTGGTTCCGATGCTCAACAGATAGTACGCCTTGCCATCGCCGAGGTAGGACGCATCGCGGATCTGGACGATGTACTTACCATCTTCCGGGATCACGCAAGAAGCCACTCCATCATTCCAGGCGAGAGCAGCATCATCGCTGGTCGACTGTTCAAACCGAGCTGAGTTCAGAATCGCAACATAGGGGTCAAAGAAGTTACCCCACGACGAGAAACCGAGGCGAATGCCGTACGCCTCAGCCGTGAGCCGTTCCCCCTTCTTGCAGTCGACAACGTAGTAGTCGACATCCTCGCCATCCACGCGACCATGCACGCAGAAGTTATTGGTGATCGCCTGGGGCGTGGTAAACTCCGAGTTCGGCTCGACCTCTTCCACCAAAGGCAGCGGCCCGACGTACACATTTTGAAGGTTCGACAAGCCGGTCGCGGTGCGGACCCGGCAGCGGAATGACCCGATCGGAGCATCCGCAGCCGCCTTCACGCGGACCTTGACACTGGCCCCGTTCGCATCCGCCGGGACTTCGAAGCTGACGATCGATAGTCCCGGGTCGTAGACGAGGAGTTCCTGAGCATCCTGCAGGTTGGCCCCTTGCAGAACCAAGTCCGCTTCGGTCCCCCGCTGCACACCGTGCGGCAGGATGTTGTTGAGTTGTGGAGCAGCTGCGGAGGCGATGCCCGCGAGGCCGAAAGCCACAAGTAGGACGGTCGCGAGGTGACGGAAATTCGAAGTCATAGGAGTTGCACCCCGTGGATAGTCGTCTTTCGCTCCGCGAAAGCACGCTCTTTCGCGGAGCGAAAGGCGACTCAGAGGGGCAGTCATCCTGTCTGCCGATCTTCAAATTGGCAGGCAGGAATGCCTGCTCCATCGCCAAACTCTCACACATCGCCAACCCGAAAATGCAACTTCCACCCCGTGGTTGCAGGGTGGAAGATGCGTTTCGATTTGTTAGGCCAGCAGGTCTTGAATCACTTGCCCGCCATCGCAGATCTCGATCGGACGGTCGCCGGGAGCCATCAGCTCCTTGTCAGCGACAATCCCCAGGCAGTGGTAAACCGTCGTGAACAGGTTCTCGACCGTGACCGGATTTTCGTCCGGTTCGCTGGCCGTCGGGTTCGAAGTGCCGTAGACGAACCCCTTCTTGATTCCACCCCCGGCGAGTGCCACGCTGAAGACCTTTGGCCAGTGGTCGCGACCGGCGGTGCCGTTGATCTTGGGGGTTCGTCCGAACTCGGACGAAACCATCACTAGCGTGCTGTCAAGCAGGCCGCGTTGTTCCAAATCGAGGATCAACTTGGAGAACGCCTGATCGAACTGCGGCATCGTGTTGCGGAAACCGGCGACGATCTGGTCGTGCATGTCCCACCCACCATAAGTCAGGTTCACCAACCGCACACCGGCTTCGACGAGCCGTCGAGCGAGCAGCATCCGTGAGCCAGCGGTGTTGCGACCATACTCATCACGCAGAGCTGCTGGCTCCGCTTCGAGGTTAAACGCTTCGCGAGCTTGCGGCGAAGAGATCAGCGAGTAAGCGCTGTCATAGAAGGAGTTCATCGCGGTCAGGCCGTCGTCCTTCTCCTTCGAGGTGAAGTGAGCGTTGACAGCTTCTAGGGCCGAGCGGCGGGTCGCAAAGCGGCTCTCGTCGACACCACTTGGCAGGTTCAGGTCGCGGACCTTGAAGCCGCCATCCGCCGGGTCGCTACCCAGGCTAAACGGCGCGAACGCTGAACTGAGGTAGCCGCTCCCCGCGAACTCGTTCGGCATGTTCGGGACGCAAACGTATGGAGGCAGATTGTTCCGCGAGCCGAACTCGTGGGAGATCACCGAGCCGATGCTTGGAAATTGCAGGGCCGGGCTGGGCCGATACCCGGTGAACATGTTATGCGTGCCGCGTTCGTGGGCCGCTTCGCCGTGGGTCATTGAACGAATGACCGTCATGCGGTTGGCGACCTGGGCGGTCTTGGCCAGCGTTTCGCCGAACAGCACACCATCGACGTTCGTCTGAACCTGCCGCATTTCGCCCCGGTATTCGATCGGAGCATACGGCTTCGGGTCGAAAGATTCCTGATGGGCCATTCCGCCCGGCAGGTAGATATGAATGATCGACTTAGCCTTGCCCTCGAAGTTCTGGTACTGCTTGAGTTCGGCACGAGCTTCATTTTGGAGAAGCTGGGGCAAGGTGAGCCCCGCCCCGGCAATCATGCCAACTTGCAGGAAGCCGCGACGAGAGAGTTGCCGAAAATGATGCGGATTGCAGCCAAGAACGCTGTTCATAGGACGATCTTCGAACGGGTGGAGGGCGGAAGAGTACAGCCAAAACTGTCGGTGGGCACGGGTCGAAACCCGCATG
>JANOKO010000798.1:0-8133 GCA_031419335.1 Planctomycetota bacterium | reverse complement strand
CTTCGCACAGTGGTCGCACACATCGCGGGCGACCGCGACGATCTCTTGATACAGCGGCAGCGACCGATCGTGCGGGACAAAGCCGATGTGCAGACCAACCGCGCTGCAACCTAGCAGCTTGGCAAAGTCAGCGATTTCCTTCAGTTCCTTCGTCCTCGCAGCACGTGTTTCAGGCGGAACGAGGCCTACGGTGCGGGCCACCGTCGGAATATCGGCATAGCTCTCGCCTTCAAAGCCGCCAAACACGCAGGTCAGCTTGATGCCGTAGCCTGCCAGCCGTTTGAGAAAAGCATCGGCGTTGGCCTGCGTCCGGTGCGTACCCCCGCAGGTTCCATTGAGTATGAAGTACTCCCACTCGATCAACTGAGCGACCCGTGGCCGATCGGTTGGGAACCCAAAGCCGAAGTCGCGCGCGACCGAATCACTCCCGAATTATTCAAAATGGGAGTCGTGGGGTTCGAACAAGCGCCGCTCAGAGACGTATTGTCCGCCATCCAGACTGAAACCAAGACCCCGATTGTCATCGATTCTCGGCGTTGCCTTGCCAAGAAGATCGATGTGAACACCGTCCTGGTGAGTTACCCTCGCAAGAAGGTCGCCTGGGCCCTGGTGGTCAGCCAATGCGTCCGGCAATCCAGACTGCACAACAGCTATCGACAAGACGAAGCCGGGTTGGGATTCATCCTCGTCGCCCCGCTGGAGACGAAGAGACTTCCACCGGAATGAACTCGGACCTCGGCCATTACTCATCAACACGCAGCAACAGCGAAGAGAGGCGACCGGCTGCTTCGAAGAGCTGGCCGGTGACATCTGCTTCGTTCTTTCCCCACGCATACACACTGCACACCGGTTGTCCTGCTGAAATGAGCGAACCGAAGGGCGGAATGTCAGCCATCAGCGGTGCGGTCGCCCATTCCACTGGATTCGTCAACGTCAGTTGAGACCGCAAGCGATACGGCGCATACAGTATCGCCCGGCCAAGTCGCTCACCCTCCCCCCCGCTTGGTGGAAGTGCGCATGCACTGGCCTCAGTTGCCGCACCCCGGTCGTAGCAGGCGACGTGATCCGCGAGCAGGGAGAGCCCGCACGCCAGCTCCAGAATCTCAACGGAGCCGGTTAAGCGTGGATTCACCTCCAGCAAACTGGGTTGTCCCGACTCTTCCAGAATGAGGTCGATCCCGAACAGCCCCGTCATGCCGAACTTCCACTTCAGAATGTTTCCCCACCGTCGGACCAGATACTCCGCCTCGACCGGCAGAAACACGGGGCCAATGTTTCCACACCAGGCGAACGGACCTGCAAACAGCTCGGGACAGCCGACCAATTGCCGCGTCAACCCAATAAACCGGACATCACCTGGTTCGCAATCGGCGACGAATAAAGCTGAGTAAACGGGTCCGCTGACCCGCTGTTGAAAGTAATGTGCCCCCTCGAGAGTCAGGCCGGGGGCTGCTGAATCCCAGATCGCAATGCCTCGGCCTCCGGCACTGGCCAGCGGTTTGACCACCCACGTACCATCTCGCGCTGGCGGGTCGTTCGCCATTCGGATGGGAAGCACTCTCTGTTTCAACTCCGCCAGTCCTACGGCGAGTTGCTGAGGCTGTCGAACCTTCTCGATCGCCTCTCGGCTGGCTCCCCATATGGTGCGATCAGTCTCCAGCCATTGAAGTAGCGCGCTTTGATTTTCCATCCCCCCCGCGTACAGGATCGGCAACCCCGCCTGCGACTGGATCGTATTCCGCAACATTTCCGCTCGGCCTGACGACACAGAGAGTGACTCGACCGCATGCACTTCTGCTATGGCCCGCAAGTCCGCATCGGCAAACTGGTCCACACAAACCGGTTCGAATCCAGCTCGTAATGCACTGCCCGCCACGGCACGTGTACTCGCCCCCAGGATTAAGACCCTCGGGCGGAGCACGGGGAGCGATTCATCTCGGGGCAGATCGATCATCCTCCCACTGTAGCCAGTCCACGGGGTTGGCTCCCAGTGAGAACAGGGAAACGGTGACTCGGATTCCCTGTCGACTGGATTCCCGTCGGAGAGGTTGGTCCAATAGCGAGTGTTGATCCGACCACATTCCCGGAGGTTACTGTGTCTCGACCCGTTCGTTCTTCCCGTCGTGCGTTCCTCGCTCAAACCGCCGCCCTCGCTGCCGGTTGGCATGTGGCTTCGACTCGTCCGGCGTGGGCAGCTCCGTCGCCGAATGAGAAGCTCAATGTGGGTGTGATTGGCCCCGGCGGTCGGGGGTTTGACAACCTGCAAGGGGTCGGCGGCGAGAACGTCGTGGCTCTGTGCGATGCGGATGATCGCTCGGCCAAGAGAGCCTTTGAACAGTTCCCCCAGGCGACCCGCTACCGCGACTTCCGCAAAATGATCGAGACCGAAAAGCTCGACGCGGTCGTCGTCAGCACGCCCGACCACATGCACGCCCCAGCCAGCTTGTGGGCCATGCGGCGGGGGTTGCATTGTTATTGCGAGAAGCCGCTGGCGCACTCGGTGTGGGAGACGCGGATCATGGCGCAGACGGCGAAGGAGCATCACCTCGCGACGCAGATGGGGACGCAGATTCACGCGACCGACAACTACCGCCGCGTAGTCGAGGTGGTCCAGTCGGGAGCGATTGGACCCGTGACTGAAGTCCAGGTGTGGGTCAACAAGGACTGGGGCGGCGGGGAGCGGCCGACCGACACTCCGGAGGTGCCGAAGGAACTCGACTGGGAGCAGTGGCTCGGCCCAGCCCCTCACCGCACGTATTCTCCTCGCTATCTCCCCGCCGAGTGGCGGCGGTGGTGGGCCTTCGGCAACGGGACGCTCGGCGACATGGGGTGCCACTACATCGACCTCGTGTTTTGGGCATTGGCCTTGCGGCACCCGACGACGATCGAAGCGAGCGGACCGGCAGTGCATGCGGAGACCTGTCCGCGTGGGATGAAGGTCACATGGGAGTTCCCGCAGCGCGGCGAGCAGGTGCCGGTCAAGGTCACTTGGACCGATGGGAACATGACTGACAACAAGCCCGATGGCCACGAGTTCCCTGGCTCGGGGATCTACTTCAAGGGAACCAAGGGCTCAATGTTCGCCGATTACGGCGGCTACCGACTCTTCCCCGAAGACCAGTACAAAGAGTTCAAGGCTTCGGCCCAAACGATCGCCGCCTCCGTCGGCCACCATCAAGAGTGGATCAACGCCTGCAAAACCGGGTCGCCGACGCTGTGCAACTTCGATTACTCGGGGGCGCTGACCGAGTCGGTGCTGCTGGGGATGGTGGCGTTCCGAGCGGGGCAAAAGCTGGAGTGGGACGGGGCGACGATGACGGTCAAAAACAGTGAACAGGCGCAGGCGTTGCTCAAGCGAGAGTACCGCGCGGGATGGGAGATGTGAGCCAGGGATTCTTCATCACGGGGACTGACACGGGTGTCGGCAAAACAATGTTGACGTGCCTGCTGGCGCGGGAGTTGAGTGTCGCCTTTTTCTCCGAAAAAGGACGTTCTTTTGCGGAGCGAAAGACGACACTCGCCCG
The DNA here is from genome assembly GCA_031419335.1 of Planctomycetota bacterium. Taxonomy (GTDB): domain Bacteria; phylum Planctomycetota; class Planctomycetia; order Planctomycetales; family Planctomycetaceae; genus TH-plancto1. Next base: position 4,609 of record JANOKO010000798.1, on the reverse strand, counting down.
CGTCGCTGCGTATAAGCCGGTCTGCTCCGGGGCCACGTACCGGGAGGGCGAGGCTCCTGCCGAGCCGCGAGCGACCGACGACACTCACCCCGGGAACCAGCTCAACAGGAGCCTCGATTCCGGTTCCCTCTCCCCCGCGAGCGACATCGCCATCCACTTCGATTTGACTGCGGGGGAGAGGGCTAGGGTGAGGGGGCCACACTCCCTGGCACAACTCCCTCACCCCGGCCCTCTCCCCCCCAGCGGAGTCCCCACCGAAAGCCATATTGATTGTGGGGGAGAGGGGGCAGAGTGGGCGGCATATCCCGTCCCCTCGAAGCCCGACTCCCGAAGCCCAACGCCCATCTGGTCCGATGTGGAAGCGCTCTACGCCGCCACGAACGCTGCCTTCCTTCGCGACCGAATCTGTCCGCAAACGTTCCTCGCCCCACTCAGCCCCCCAGCGGCTGCGGCTCTCGAAGGCCGTGAGGTGGACGAGGCACTGCTCCTCAGTGGCTACCACTGGCTGGCCGAGCGGGCCGAGATGGTCCTGGTCGAGGGAGCAGGCGGGTTCTACTCGCCGATCTCAAAACATTGGCTCAACGCCGACCTCGCGGAGCGCATCGGGCTACCAGTGCTGATCGTCGCTCCGAATCGGCTTGGGACGATCAACCACACCCTGCTGACGATTGAGGCGGTACGGCAACGCGGACTCAATGTTGCGGGGGTCATCCTCAATCAAGGGAGTGCCCTGCCCGATTCGTCGCCGGAGACCAACGCCGCCGAAATCCAAGACCGGGGGCGTGTTCGAATCTGGGGCGAAATCCCATTCACCCTACCAGCAGAGTTGCAGCAGAGTCGTCTGCCGGAGAGTATGCTTCATGAACTTCGTCACTCTGGCTTCGAAGTCGACGGCTGACAATGTTCCCGTTGCCGTCCCACTCACCCCATTGAATGACTTTTTATGACCGCCAGCGGTGACGGCCTGAGCTTCGATTTTCTGGATGCTGCCGATTTGCCCGCGAAGCATCTCGAGTCGTCCGCACCTTCTCCGCTGGGTATCCCGGCCACCGAGAAGCCCGCCCAGAAAGTGTCGAGTGAGTGCCTGGGTGCAGAGGCCCAAGACGCTGTCGAAGAAGGCATTGCGGCTTCGATCTTCGATGATGACCCGGAACCGGGGGCGGAGTCCTTGCATGAACTCCCGGACGCGATTCCGAACATCTCCGATGAGGGCACCGAGATCTTGGTTCGGGGGCGGACCGAGATCTTGGATTTCGCCGAGGTGTTCGGCAGCCCCCTGACCCCAGCCAACACAGCTTCCGATGTGGACTCATGTTCCGCGAAACCCTCGTTGCTGGACGCGATCACGCAACAGAGCGACCCCGCCTCCGCCAGTGCCGATGAGATCCAGAATCCCTTGGGCGGGATGTTCCTGGATGAAATCGATGAATCAAACGCTGCCAGTCACGTGGAACCCTTCGCAGACACCGTGATTGCGGAGTCTCCGTTTCGAGGTATGGCTCTGCCCGAATTGGGACATGCTCCCGCCATCGAGTTGGCTGATGTCGCGCCCGATAATAGCGATTCCCACACCACCGCCGAGGCTCCCGCAATCTCCCTCGACGGCCTGAGTGACTCCGGTTTGTCTCTGTCCTCGCTCGATGTTTCGACAACGGTGTCCGGTATCGAGAGAGTGGCCCCACTCGTGGCCGTGGCCCCCAGCGGCAACCGGCTGATACTGATTGCGGTGGGTGGGTACGCACTGGTCGTCACCGCCCTGTGTGTCATGCTGCTGAGCCTCTTGGCGAAAGCGAAGAACGCGGGACAATTGGAGAGCTTACCGGATCTGAAGCCGATCCCTCCCAACAGTATTTCCCCGATTCGCGTCGATGCTGAGTTGCCTGCGGGACACACTCTGACGTTGGGACAGAGCCAGCGGTTTGGCCATCTGCGGGTCGAACCGGTCAAGGTCACCCGCAGCCCGATTCAATTCCAGCACTTCTCCAGAGACCCGGAAAACAAGGGGTTCGCCTCGGAACCGGTCCTCAAGTTGTGGGTCAAGTTGACCAATGAATCGCCAGAGCAAGCCTTTGTCCCTCTTGATGGGGATCTAATGTTTCGCCGGCACTTTGATTCCGCCGGGGACACCGATCGCGCGAATACCTTTTTGGTACAGCGGAAGGACAAGCCCCGCAGCTCTCCTCTCGTGTATGTCTACGACCACCCATACGCCTCCAGCAACTGGGATCTCGCCGGACAACACCTGGGAAGGCAACTTCAGCCCGGAGAGTCCCTGGAGACCTACATCCCCACGACCGAAGAGGGGATCGATCGCCTGCGAGGTGATCTGCTCTGGCGAATCCAAGTCCGCAAGGGGCACTCCCCCGCCGGTTATGGAGTGACCACACTCATTGAAGTTGCTTTCACTGCTGACCAGATTCAGTCCGAGGGAACGTAGCATCCCAACCACGAATCATGGCTTCCCCCGACGAATCCATTTCACACACTGGAGTTCCCTATGTGGCACAATCTCGACCGTCGTCAGTTCCTCGGCACCACCGCAGCTGTCGCGCTCGGAGCAACTGCCGGGACACTGTTCGCCGCCACACCGCAGCGGCCCCAACTCAAGATCGCGGTCAAGTATTCGATGATCGGCATCGAAGGCGATGAGCGGGCCAAGCTCGACCTCGTGAAGAAGCTGGGGTTCCAAGGGGTCGAGATCGACAGCCCGAGCGGGATCAACTTATCGGCGCTCAAGGCCGCCTGCGAGGCGACCGGGATCGTGATGCACGGGTCGATCGACTCGGTTCACTGGAAGGACACACTGTCGCACCCCGATGCCGCCGTCCGGGCCAAGGGACTGGAGGGGCTCAAGACGGCGATCCAGGACGCCCACTTCTTCGGAGCCGAGACCGCGCTGCTTGTCCCCGGAGTCGTGAAAGACGAAGTGACCTACCAGGAGTGTTTCGACCGCTCACAGGCTGAAGTCAAGAAGCTGCTGCCACTGGCCGAGGAACTCAAGGTCAAGATCAGTATCGAGACCGTGTGGAACAACTTCATCACCACTCCGGAGCAGTTGATCGAGTACGTCGACTCGTTCCAGAGTCCGTGGGTGGCCGCCTACTTCGATTGCAGCAACATGCTGAAGTACGGCGTTCCGGCGGCGACCTGGATTCGGAAGCTCGGGAAGCGAATGGTGAAGTTCGACTTCAAGGGGTATCACATGGAGAAGAGCTGGTGCAAAATTGGTGAGGGGAGCGAAGACTGGCCCGAGGTGCTGACCGCCCTCGCCGAGATCGGATACAATGGCTGGGCGACCTCCGAAGTCGGCGGCGGCGGTGAAGCGGTTCTGAGGGACATCGCCGAACGGATGAAACGGGTACTGGAGTTGGCGTAGCAGAATTCGTCTGAATTCTGACTGCCGGGTCTGCGTCGAGTGGCGCAGAATTCTCACGAATTCTGTTACGCTACCTGCTTCCCGTTCATGAGTCGAGATGCCATGCCTGATACCGATGACACCCAATCCCCCCGCAAGCTGACCCTCGACCAGTTCCTGAAAATCGTGAGTTGGGTCGACTCCGGTGGTCAGGCCAAGGTCGCCATTCAGTCTGGCCTGGTGCAAGTGAACGGGCAAACCGACACCCGCCGCCGCCGGCAAATGGCCATCGGTGATCGCGTGGAGTACTTGGGGCAGTTGGCCGTCGTCGCCTCGCTGGATTGAGTGACTCAACGAACCTCATCACCCAGAAACCTGGATGCCCGCCGGACGCCCACAGCTCGGGAGTTCTCCCAAATGGTGCTGACATCCCCGAGATGCTGTACGAGGCTCGGCGTGGGAAAGTGGACCGGCACTCCAACGCGCGCCGCCCAATCTCCCACGAGCATGCTGATCCCGCCGGAGTGATTCTCGGGGCGGGAATCACAGAGCTGCTGCATTCGTTTGTCATGTACGAACCCCTCCGCAGAGTCGCGGGAGAAGAGGAACGCCACCGCTCCGAATTTCCAAGGCTGCTCCCGCGGATGCCAACCCGCTTCGTTCGCAGTGTCGTCGGTACAGCACCACGCGGAGACCAGACCGGGTTTCGATCCCGGCCACAGGCACTGTTCGAGATACTCTCTCACGGGCAAATGACCCGGCCAGAAAGCATCGTCCTGGACGAGCATGAGGGCTTCGGCCTCCGGGAACCGTTGGAGCAGTTCCACGATCGCCAGAAAATAACTCTGCCTGGCACCCACGGCCGGAAGCCGAAGCGTTCGCGCGAGGTCCGAGAACTCGGGCGGGATCTCGACCTCGCCATCAATGAAGAGATGCGGATCGGGCCACCCGGCGGCGATCAGGCTCCGCAGGCAGGGGGCCAGGGTCGGTGAGCGGCGCGGGGCCGTGGTGACACCGACAGCCCAGCGGGTAACGTGGCCCATACGCTCGGCGGGAAGTGGCAAGACGTGAGCCACATCATTGACCGTTCGCTGCACCACATGTTCCCCCGTCGCGGTGGAGGCGGGAGGGAGGTCGTCTTCGTCCGGCAAGACAGCGGGTAAGCTGCGCTCGGCTTTGGCGAGGAGTGCCTGCCACCGCGGAGAGTCTTCGAAATGCGCACCTTGACTGAGCGCGAGCATCTGCTCTGCGGCA
>JANOKO010000797.1:0-1496 GCA_031419335.1 Planctomycetota bacterium | reverse complement strand
GGCGACGATCTCGTCGCCAGTCGAGATGATCGCGACGCGCGGGCGGCGATAGACATCGACTCGATCCAGCCCCAGAACCGCAAGTACGCCCAGTTCGCGAGCGGTCAACACTTGACCCGACCAGAGCACCGTCTCGCCGCGAGTGATGTCTGAACCGGCCGAACTGATGTTCCCACCGGGGGAGACCATGCGGCGGATGGCAACAGCGGGTTGGCCATCGAGGTCGGAGGCCTCGGTCTGTTCGATCATGACGATCGCATCAGCCCCACGCGGGACCATGCCGCCGGTCGCGATGACGCTCGCTAGTCCGGGGAGGATCTCGCGTTGAGGCACTCGACCGGGGGAGAGGATCTCGTCCGTGAGTTGCAACGTACGCGCCTGCTCCTCATCAGCCCCTTGCAAGTCGGCGGATCGCACGGCGAAGCCATCGACGTTGGAGCGGTCGAACGCGGGAACATCGACTTCCGCGACGACGTGGAATGCCAGCACCCGCCCGGCAGCCTCCAGCAGCGGCACTGTCTCGAACCCCAGCGGCTGCATCAGGAGCGCCGACTCAAAGCGTTGTGCCGCCTCATCACGGGTGAGTACATTCAGGAACTGCGTCTGACGAGAGGACTGCCGCAGGGCGTCTTGAGGATTCTGGGGTTCGGCACTCATGACGGTTCACCCGACTCGGAGGGGGCGGTGATCTCCCCGTCGTAGGGTGGGGCAAGCCGCTTTGGGTGCCGGCCCACCACTCCGAGTGCCACGTCGCACACGGTGGGCCAGCGCTCGAAGCGAGCTTGTCCCACTTCACGGATTGCATCACTCATGGCTTCACCGCTGGTATCGTCTTCCGGGTGACCAAGTCATATTCCGCTCCGACATCGAGAGTCTCGTAGCTGGTCCCATCTTCTCGTTTCATCTGGTCTTTGTGATGCACCAGAACTTGACTATCGCCAATGACACGGAGTTGATTCTTCTCGACGACGACAGCTGTCCCCTCATCGATGCCGAGCCCCAGCAGGTCCGGATGAGCCACGATCACGGGGGCCAGATCGTTGTGGCGTTTACGAGCAATGACATGCTGGTCAATCGCACAGTTTCGCACGAACCCAAACCCCACTTCGTGGCCCGGAGCCATCATGACCTGATTGCCTTCCGGGGCTCCGCGAACCAGATAGTCCCCTTGGATGGTGGCTCCAGCCGATGATCCGCCGATGACGCCCCCGCGTTCGAGTACCGCGTGCAGCTCCTTGTAGGTCTTGGTGTTGAGGTAAGCATCCGCCAGCCGCCATTGCCGCCCACCATCGATCCAGACTCCTTTGGCCCGACGGAGGGGAGCTGTGAAGTCATCGGTGTCGGCGACTTTCACGTCGCGTGTATGCACGACGGTTACGTCCTTCGCTCCCGCCCGCACGAGGAAGGAGCGGGCCACGTACTCCGGTCCCCAGTCTTCACCTTCGAGCGCAGTCGGCACGATGACAAACGGGGCGTCGACTCCCCCGGCACTGGCG
>JANOKO010000796.1:0-1327 GCA_031419335.1 Planctomycetota bacterium | reverse complement strand
CGCGCGGCGGGTGTTCGCGGCCGCCCACCCGCGATACCACACGCCGCACCGCTCCATCCTCCTCACTTGCGGCCTGTCGGCGACGGCGGCGGCCCTGATGCCGTTCGACGTCCTGCTGGAAATGGTGTCGATCGGGACGCTGATGGCGTTCGCGATCGTGTGCGCCGCCGTGCTGGTCCTGCGGCGGACCGACCCGGGCCGCGTGCGCCCGTTCCGCTGCCCGGCGGTATGGGTAGTCGCTCCACTGGGGGTCGTGGTCAATGTGCTGATGATGCTGTTCCTGCCCTTGGATACCTGGATTCGGCTGGTCGTGTGGCTGGCCCTGGGGATGGTGTTCTACTTCGCGTACGGGGCGCGGCATAGCTCGCTCCGGCAGGCAAAAGCCACGGATTCGCCGCAGACCTGACAGAGGCTTCAACTGCTTTGAAGCAGCTCACGACACGCTTTCTGGACTCTGGATTCTGAGAGGGATGCCTCTCGTCGTAGACAACGGACATTTGTGGCAGGACGCATCTCTTTCGACGGCTCAGGTCATCGACTTTCGGCTTGCCACTGCATGCCTTCCCAGACGCCAGGGTGTACCACCCGATCCGCCCACCCTTCTCGATTCAGGAGTGCCCGATGAAACGCGTTACCGGAATCGGTGGAATATTTATCAAGGCGAAAGACCCAGATGCCTTGCGGGCTTGGTATCAGACCCACTTGGGATTGGAGATCCAGGCATGGGGCGGAGTGACCTTTCGCTGGCATTCGCCGGAACAACCCAACCCGGATGGGACGACCGTGTGGAGCATTATGCCGATGTCGTCCGCCTATTTTGACCCCAGCACTGCCCCTTTTATGGTCAACTACCGCGTCGATAATCTCGACACCCTGCGTGCCGCTCTGATGGCGGAAGGGTGTGCTGTAGATGAGAAGTCTGAAGAGTCAGAGTACGGCAAGTTCGGCTGGGTGATGGACCCCGAGGGGAATCGCATTGAACTCTGGGAACCCCCGACGATTCCCTTCCCGGATTAATGCGATTCTAGAATCCGACTCTGTTACAGACGCGCACCGTACGCGCATGTATTGACACGGCAGGGTGCCCCAGACGCAGCTTTGAACGTCTGGGCGACGCAGGACCAGGAGGTCCGCACCGGCGGCTCATTCCGCCAGAGTACCAAGACTTGAGGTTGTGGAAAGCGCCCTGGGAGGGCGAGGCCAGTGCTGTGAACTCGATGAAGGCACTGGGACGGCCTGATAGTCGGCGATTTGTACGAAATACCTGGTTAGTGTGGCGTCAACACGATACCCAGGCCAAAACCCTGGCACCACCCATTTAGGAGAA
>JANOKO010000795.1:0-7755 GCA_031419335.1 Planctomycetota bacterium | reverse complement strand
GGGTGAGTCAGTTGCCACGCGGCCCCTACCCCCAACGGTCCCAATGTTCTCATTAGGATCGAACCCATCACGCCATTGAAGGCATGCGGAGTCCCCGCTGTCACACCCACGAGAACAAGAGCCGAAGCGGCACACAGACCGCAACTCGACATGGAGAGCAGGGCCAAGGTGGCACCCGCCGCCCCGTACTGCTTCTCGTTCCAATTCCACGCGATCAGACCCGCCAGTCCCACCACTCCCAGGAGGAGTGAGACTCGAGCCAGAATCGCCGACCAGGGCACTCGCCCTTCTGTGGAGGGTACGAGCGGCGATGTTTCACTCGGTGAAGCTGTGCCGTCGTCATCCGCTTTTGGGGGTGTCGCCTCCATCACGCTTCACCAGCAGAATGAGGGCGGTAAATCCCGAAGCAAACCCGAACGCGAACCCGATCAAGGTCCAGAAACTCGTTCCGAACCGTTTATCGAGCCAGTCCCCGCCCAGCCCGGGCAGGACCATCACCACACAGATCGCCAGCACCCGAGACACCCAATCCAGGGCCAGCGATTGCTGACGCTGCTGATCGCGGCGGTCGGATTCTGGACTCATTCGCTTCCCCACACGACACCGTAAACCACCCTCTGCACCATTGGTTCCAGAGCGAGTTTAAGTCAGTGGGGGCGGGGTTGCGAACATGCAGACTATCGAGCGAGGGCAAGTCCCGTCAAAACAGGTTGACCATTTCGCATGCGTTTCCCAGTGCTGGGCGGACTCTTCTCAAGAGTGGGATCGGTCTGGAATTCATTCATGTGATGCCAAGGCGACAGGATCGCTGCTGAGTGACTCACCTCCCCAGCCAGGGCGACGGCGCAATTCTGCCTACCGGAAGTTGTGGGAGTTTACTCACCTCCGGTGAGCGATGTCTGGAGGCATGCACAACTGTGCGACTCACATGCACAACTGTGCGACTCAATAGTGTTGTTTCAGCGCCAGATCGACCCAACTGTGACAGCCAGCCATCTCGGGAGTTTCTCGAACCGTGAAGGGGGTGGGGGCTGGGGTACATTCGACCTCCAGGACAAAGAGTTCGGGGCGCTTGTAGTGAAATCTTTGCAGGACGACAGCGTGGGACAGGATTTGGAGGTCAAGATACGGGGCGAGTTGACCAGGATCAGTGATTCGGTGCATGGCGTGAACGCGGGCGAGCAGTGAGATGTGGACGGTGGCTGGATCGGCTGGGATTGTTAATCCAGGCAGTAATGCCGCTCCGGCAGGAGTCAGCGCTTCCGCTCCTTGATGAAACCGAGTGGGGTAGAGCCAAAACAGGTCATGTTCACATCGGAAAGTCCCCCCTGGTTCGGAGATGCCTCCTTTTCGGAGTAACACCGACTGGACACCGGTCTCCAAGGCGCGGCACACGACGGCCCACTCCTTCAAGGCGAAGCGACAGATTTCGTCAATGGGTGACATGGGTTCTCGCGGGAACATGCCCGCCGTGCTCCGTTTCTGGCCGACCTGGCAGCCTGGCTGGGTTACTTCAACAGTGCTTCAGCCACGGCTTCGGGGGTCAATCTCGATGCGTGCAGAGCATCGGGAGCCACCGTTTTCCACACGGCCAACTCAGCGGCATTGGCCTCTGAACAGCCATAGAGTGAGGTCTCTCCCTCAGCGGCGGTGACCGTCAGTCCGCCAACTCCTCCATATTTGAGAGCGCCGGGGAGAAACTGAGGGTGGTCCTCTCGCTTCACCGAGGAGAACTCGAACCCCTCGAGATCCACGATGCAGCGGCCAATGCCAGTATCGAGAGTGCTGCGAGCCAGCAGGACCGCCAATCCCGCTTCCCCCGTGCCGACGAGGTGAATCGATTTCACGTCGGGATGCAGCGTCGCCGCCCGAATGACGGTCAACAGATCTCGTACGCGGTGCGACAGCAACGGGCGATTGTACCCCAGCAGATAGCCCGAGAACCCTTGGCTAAAATCATAGGAGGCATAGGCTCCCGGATCCAAAAACTCTCCGGTCAGGAACAAATCCGCCGAAGTCACAGCATAACCCGCTGCGGCCAGTGACTTCACAGCTGGAATCGGCTCTCCGGCGTCATCGAAGAGTCCCGATTTTCCCGCTCCGTCGATCCAGATCACCAATCGGCCATCGAATCGATCGGCGTGATAGACGGACACGAGCGGGATTTGTGTCCCTTCGGATTTGCGACCGACTCGAGCGGTGAGTATCTGGAGTCCATCCACATCCGTGTTGGCGACTTCATCGGCCTCGACATCCTCCGTGGGAGGCAGCCCGTGATCACACAGAACTCCCAGCGCCGGGCGGACCGATTCCTTGTACTTCGCCAGATCACTCTTGGACTTCGGCAAGGCAGCCTGCCACGCGGTGTTCGACTCTGCGGTCATCTTCTGCCGCAGAGCTGCCGCATTGAGGGCATCCGCAGGAACGGGGTGTTTCTCGTCGAAAACCGTCAGTTGAGCCTTGGTCAACGGCCAGAAATCGGACTGGTCGACCGATGTCGCCGGAGCCAACTTCAAGTGCAATGCCATCCAGCGGTACATGAGCTCACGTGACCACTGGTTGTAGTTATGCGGAAACTGGTTGTAGGTCTTTGCGGCCACCAGATCGCTCGCCCCGTAGTACGAATAGATTTGCTGAAGCTCCGGCAGTCCACTCGTCTCGATATCGATCGTCCAGTCATCGGCCCCGACCATCCCCAACGGACGTGGTGCCATCAAGGCGGCGATGGCCACGTTGTTGATTCCCAGTCTCAAATAGTCCGCATTCTCACAATGACAGCCCCCCTGCATATTCGTGGAGACCATTACGGCTGGAAAGGCGACTGTCGGTCGCGAATCCACGGCGCACAACATAAAGGTTTGCGTTCCGCCTCCGCTGGCCCCTGTCACTCCGATTCGCGTCGCATCCACATCGGGTAACGAAAGAACATAGTCCAGTGCCCGGATCGAGTTCCAGGTTTGCAATCCCATCTTGTTTTGCAACTGGAGACTCGCCGAAATGTCGTTGAATTCCCCGCGATGCTCGATCATCTGGCTATCGGCATTTCCAACCATGTCGTAATGGAACACGATGCAGCCCATGCGGGCCAGTTGGACGAACCGGGCTTGCAGAGGGGAGTGCGCTCCCGACAGGAAATCCTCGGCACCGCTGGCAAGCTGACGGGCGGCCTCGGCATCTCCGGCATCGTAAAAACGCCCGTTGGCCCAGTGTCCGTGAGGACACAGGATCGCGGGTATTTTCCCCTCCACCTGTTTGGGGCGATAGAGCGTCCCGGTGACGTAGTGGCCGGGTCGGCTCGCAAAGTAGACTTTTCCCACCGTATAGTCGCCGCGGTCGAGCGTCTCTGTCACCACCGGGTCGAGTGGCGTCTTCTCCGGCAGTGGCCAGAGCCCATTGGAGACCAGCAACTGCTCCCGAATGCGTGCCGCTTCCGCTTCCCAAGCGGCCTTCGAAGCAGGTGGCGTCCACGGGTGCAATTTGTCGCTCAGGTTTCGAAACGGCTTAAGCCGGGCATCCGCTGGTTTCGTGTGAAGGGGAAACACCCGCGGGGCCTCTGCACAAGCCACCGACCAGCCCAGCCCAAGCCACACCAAGCTGGCACACAGTCGAGAAACAGTTTGCATCGAGAAGCTCCTCATCGGCAGGGATTGCGGGATCGCTGGTCACATCCTGTAGAGTTTGACGTGAAGAATCAACGCCGAGCGATGGGTCGGAGTCACTGGATACGGCAGTGCGCGAGTCAACAGCGCCAGTCGACAACCAGCAGCCTGCTGTTCACTCGGGTCGCATTGGGCTCCGTCCTCGCCATTGAGATGTTCACCACGGGGACTTCGCTCTCCCGGTGAGGGCCAGTCAGAGCTATCATCTTCGATCAGATGCGGAGTGTTTCCCCGAGTGGATGAGATGAACCATGCTGAGAAACTTCTGGGTGGTGGGAGTCTGCACCTGGCTGCTGGGTGTGTGTTCATTCGCTGACGAGCCGGTGACATCGAGTCCAGACACCCTTCCGGCAGACACCAAGGCAGACACCAAGATTGTGGTGCCGCCGCTGTCTCCGATGGCTCCGGAGAACGTGGCTGCCTTGGCGGACCGAGTGAAGAAGTCGGTCGTCGTCATTTCCTTCAGCGACCGAGATGGCCGAGCCCACGGCATGGGAAGCGGGTTCATACTTCGCGAAGATGGATTGATCGCCACCAACCTGCATGTCATAGGCGAGGCCCGTCCCATCAGCGTACGGACGTTCGATGGCCAGACGTACCCGGTCGAGTCGATCTACGCTCATGAGAAGTCGCAGGACTTGGCCATCCTGAAGATCGCGGCCCAAGGACTCGCCGCACTCGAGCTGGGCGACTCGGACACTCTCGTCCAGGGCCAGCCCGTCGTGGCCATCGGCAATCCCCAGGGTCTGGAGTACAGCGTCGTCGCCGGATTGGTTTCAGCACTGCGGAAGGACATCGACGGGATGTCCATGATTCAACTGGCAATCCCCATCGAACAGGGCAACAGCGGCGGCCCGTTAGTGGATTTGTCGGGTCACGTCCACGGCTTGCTCACGATGAAGTCGATCGAGACCGACAACCTCGGATTCGCGGTCACGATCAACTCGCTCAAGCCTTTACTCGCCCATCCCAATCCAGTCGCGATGTCGAAGTGGCTGACGATCGGGTCAGTGAATCCTCGACGCTGGATCGTCCCGGGCGACGTGCGCTGGACCCAAAGAGCTGGGCGGATTCGCGTCCAGGGACAAGGGAGCGGATTCGGCGGACGAAGTCTGTGTCTCTCCACAACGGCACCACCCGAGATGCCGTTCGAGGTCGGGGTCTCGGTCAAGCTGGAGCAGGCCGATGGGGCGGCGGGGCTCGTACTATTCCACAATGGCGACACCCACTACGGCTTCTACCCCAGCAGTGGCCAACTGCGGTTCACACGTTTCGATGGTCCGACCGTATATGAGTGGCATGTGCTGTGGGAGGAAGCGCGGCCCGAGTACCGTGAGGGAGAGTGGAACCACCTGAAGATCCGCGTCGAAACCGACCGCATTCAGTGCTTCTGCAACGATCAATTGGTCCATGAGTCGTTCGATACGGAACACCGCTCGGGCCAGGTCGGACTCGCCAAATTCCGCCACACCACAGCCGAGTTCCGCGAGTTCGAAGTCGGTGCCCAACTGAAGTCACACGCACCACCGGCAGAACTTGTGTCCGAAGCCGCAGCTCAAATCGCTCAGTTGTCGCTGCGTCGTCCTCCGACCGCGCTGCAGGTCACTCCGTTATTGGAGAAGCCAGAAGCCCTGCATGCTGCCCTGGAAACCAAAGCCCTCGAATTGGAACAATCGGCCCGACGATTGCGTCAGTTGTCGCGCGAGGTCCACGCAGCCCGCCATCGCCAGCAGTTGGTTGAGGTGCTTTCGGCGACAGAAGATCAGATTGACCTGGCGCTCGCGGCACTGCTGATTGCTGCGATCGATAATGCGGAGCTGCATGTCCAGGACTCTTTGCAAACGCTCGATGACCTCGCGGCCGACTTTCTGAAATCGATCCCGGCGACGCTCAGTGAGTCGGACAAGCTGCTGGCATTCCATCGCTTCTTCTTCGAAGAACAAGGATTCCACGGCAGCCGGGTGAACTACTACAACCCCTCGAACAGCTACCTCAACGAGACGATCGATGACCGTGAGGGGCTGCCAATCACGCTGTCGGTGGTTTACATGACACTCGCGAAGCGGGTCGGACTTCAGGTCGAAGGGGTCGGGCTGCCCGGGCATTTCGTCGTGCGACAGATTCCGACAGCGGGTGAGCCGACACTGTACGACCCATTTGACCGGGGAGTGACGCTCAATCTGGCACAAGCCCAAGCGCTGGTCACCGACTCGGGGCGAGCTTGGGACGAGTCGGCTCTCGTGGCGCAGACCTCGAAGCAGATCATCATCCGGATGATGCGAAACCTGCTCAGTGGGTCGTCTGAGCCAGAAGATGCACTGCGGTACGTGGAGACCATTCTGGCCATTCAGCCTGAATCCCTTCCTGATCAATTGCTCAAGGTTCAGTTGTGCATGAACACGCAGCGTCTGGACGAGGGGATTGAGATCACCGAACGCTTGATTCAAGGGGCCTCGCCCGAGCTTCAACTCGATCAATTGCAACTGCTGCAGGACCGGATGAAATCCCGACGGGAATTGCAGTCGGGGAAGTAATAGGCCAGGCGGATTCCTCTGTCCGTTGGATTCTAAACGCCACTACTCTTGTGGACGCTTCAGTGCCCCGATGGACGATTCGAAGAATTTCCGTCGACGTTGGTCCTGGTCGTCCGGCAGGGTCTGGGCCAACTGACGCAGATCCTCCAGGCTCGCTCCGCACACCGGACAGTGGATTACACTGGTGTGGAATTCGACATAATCACGGTCCGCCGGTGGTAATTGCCCGCTGAGATACCGCGACAAATCGGTCCGGCTCAGACAACTGAGCTGCTGCCGCCGCCAAATCTCCCCGACGGTGTGTCCCCCCTGGTCACGTCGCTCCAGAAGTAATGACAGCCGCTGTCGCACAGCCGACGAAGCCCGCGCTGCGCGTTCGATCTCCGCCGCCCGCTCGGAGGGCAGAGCTTCGTCGAGGTAAGACAGGAGATCGGCTTCGGTGAAATTCATGGGATTCGCTGATCGACGGGACTCGCAGCCTAATCTGCTTGGACCTCAGCAAGTTTAGGCTCGCGAGCTGCTCCGATCCAGAGTCTTCCAGACAACACGGATCAAGAGGCGTCTGATCTGACTGGCACACCACACGGGGTAAACCAGAGGCATCGCTGGTCAAGTTTAAAGTCGGTCCCCCCTTTTCACGACCAGGACTGCATGATGAACCATCCCTGGATTGCCGAACGCCTGCACACGATCAACGCCTCCTGCAGCGAGGCCAACGCCAGTGACACCCCATGCCGCACATTCGAGTCCGAAATGATCGCCGCCGTCCGCGATGGCTTCCCGCGCCCGAACCGCGTAACCCACGGCTCCACGATCGCCGCCACTCGGGCCAGACTGCCGCTCTCGATCACGATGTCATAGCTGCGATCTCCGAGGGCGACAGAGACAGTTTGGGCGAGCACGGGCACGGGAGAACTCGATCGATCAACAAGGCCGGGGGTGCAGATGAGGCAGTTATTCTTATTCTCGTGAGGGGGATGTGGACACGCAACGGCTGGGGAGAAGGAAGGTGGCTGAAGGGTAGAGTTTCTGATAGAAGGAAGACTGCTCATGGCTGTTGGCTCCACTCCACCCCCACTTGTCCTTGCCATCGGAATAACCGGTTACGAGTTCACATCCCCATCGAGTACATCTACCAGCAGATTCTCCGCAAAGAGGCCGCGTGGGTGGCCCGCGATCTGTTCCTGGCTCACTACCGCGAGAACGCCGAAGTGGTCGCGAAGCACGCCTACAACCACGCCGATGTGGGGTGCCTGCTGCTGTGTACCAGCATGAGACGATGCTCGACGCCCTCATCGAACGCCCGATCGAGAGCGGCGATGTGCTGAGTAATGCCAACACGATCATCCTGATGGGGAAGACCAAGACCGACGGCAAAATGGGCCGGGCCTTATACGTCGCCAAGCACCGCGGGAGTGCGTGCCTGGAAGAGGTCGTGCCAAACACCATCGACGCCAGCGGATTGGTGTTGGATCCCCGCGCCTAAGGCGCTGGTACGAAACAACTTCCCGATTTACATTTGAACAGAAGGTAGCAAAGGAAGCGAAGGGTTCCATTTGAAG
>JANOKO010000794.1:0-3327 GCA_031419335.1 Planctomycetota bacterium | reverse complement strand
ATGGGCCACACGAAATGTGGCTGCTGGGGCAACAGAGAGTCTGTGAACCGCTCGTCCCGACTCCGTGTTCTGGAATGCTGACATGTCGATCCATGACCGCGACTACATGAAGACACCCTCAGCCACTGGCACAGAACAGCTGACTGCCGAGCCTCATACTCTCGTAAAACCGGTCCATGTCGACACGGCTCGAGACCATTTTGAATCGGTACTCTTTGCGCTGGTGTTGGCCTTGCTGTTCCGGACGTTCGAGGCAGAAGCGTTCGTGATTCCGACCGGGTCGATGGCTCCGACGCTGTTCGGGCGACACAAAGAGACCACATGCACCCAATGCGGCTTCAAAATCACCGTGGGTGCGAGTGCCGAAATGGATGCGGACTCGGGACGACTGCACGCAGGCACCCGAATTCATTCGGCGATTTGTCCAAATTGCCGTGCCCCCAATGAGATCACCTCGACGCTCTCTTACAACGGGGACCGAATTCTGGTGAACAAGTTTCCCTATGAATTGGGGGAACCGTC
The DNA here is from genome assembly GCA_031419335.1 of Planctomycetota bacterium. Lineage (GTDB taxonomy): Bacteria > Planctomycetota > Planctomycetia > Planctomycetales > Planctomycetaceae > TH-plancto1. The sequence continues at coordinate 2,805 of JANOKO010000794.1, read as the reverse complement.
CCGCTGGGATGTCTTCGTCTTCAAGTACCCCGAAGAGCCGCATATCAACTACATCAAGCGACTCGTCGGGCTCCCCGGAGAAACGATTCGAATTCGCCAGGGAAACCTCTACCTGTGGAACGATGCCACGCAGGTCGAAACCATCCTCCGCAAAGACGATGTCGATAAGCAGAAAGTCACTCAGATTCCCGTGTACGATGATCAGCATGCCCCCCAGGAGCTTCTGAAATCCGGCTGGCCCGAACGCTGGGCCGCCGTGGCCCAGACGGGAATTGCTGACGGGGTCGCGGGTTGGGCTCCCGCCAAGTCAACGTGGCAGCAGGACGCCAGTCTGCGGACCTTCCAGTGCCAGGGGGCCAGCACCACTGATTTGAACTGGGTTCGTTATCGGCACTACACGCCCAAACTGGCCGAGTGGGAACTCGCGGAAGAGGGAGTCACGCAGTCTCCGGTGCCGCGCCTCATCACCGATTTCTGTGGATATAACACATATTCGGGTCAGGAACCGCCCGGACAATGGCGCCAAATCGAAGCGCACTCCCCCGAGGAAATTGAGACCGGTGGGTTCTGGGTCGGGGATCTCACCGTCAGTTGCCGTGTCGACATCGCCAGTGCTGGTCCCGATTCCAAACTCGTTCTGGAACTCGTTGAAGCGGGGATCCGTTATCAATGCCGCATCGACTGCCATTCCGCCACGGCGGTTCTGATGAAATTGACCTCGGATCGGGAGATTGAACTCGCTTCCGCTCCCTGTGGAGTCTCTGGGGCCGGGAGTCATCACCTGCGGTTTGCGAATGTCGACGATCGATTGGTCCTGTGGATTGACAACACCGTGACTGAGTTTGGGAGCGGGGCCGTACTCGATCAGCCGAATGCCCTCATCCCCAATTTGCCGACGGACGATGACCTGACCCCGGTGGGGATCGCGGCGAGTGGTCTTGACTTAACCCTCTCCGAACTCTTGATCGAGCGCGACATCTACTATCTGGCGGATCCCTCGGGGAACCGCTTCCAGGCAGATTTAGCAAGGTATTTGGAACGACCTGATGAATGGAGTAAGCGGTACTGGGAAGAGGCCGCTGAGCTGGACGAAACCACGCTGAAAGTTTCCGCCGATGGTTATTTAGCGCTCGGGGACAATAGCCCCCGCAGCCGGGACAGCCGCATGTGGTCACCAGCACTACAAAGTGTGCCCCGGAAGTTTCTCGTGGGTAAAGCATTCTTTATTTACTGGCCGCATGGCGTTCCCTTCATGAACAATGGCCGTGGTTTTCCGCTCGCGAACCACACCGATACCCAGGGGGTTTCCGTTGAGGACTATCCCAAATACACGGCTCCGTTTTACCCGCATGTCGGGCGAATGCGGCGCATCCGTTAGTCCACTTCAGTACACCTGCCGACAGATTGTCCTCGACCTGGAGCATAAGTCGTTCGATGCAAAGCGGGTCTTGAAGGCTCGCATGACTTTGGGGCTGAGCCAGGGGCTATTCGCTCGATTCCTGTGCGTCTCCGTCAAGACCGTCCGCGCCTGGGAGCCAGGGACCAATACGCCGCAGGAGATCGCCTTTCGCTTGATGGACGAAATACAGCATGACCCGGGCTATTGACGAAAGCGGGTGAGCCAACTGGCTCGCAGCAGGACACCCACGTCTTTGTAATGGCGATCGCCGTGCCGGGCCGGATGGTGAACTTCGTCGTGAGGGGGTAAACTGCTACTCGGTTTCGTAAGGAGTCGCGGTCATGGCGGATCTGCCCCAACTGTTTCATTTTGATGACGGACCCGGAGGCTTTGAAGACCTGGCCATTCAGAATGGGAGGCATCTGTGGAGCGCGGCCACGTTAATGGCCGCGCTGGGGTATGAGTCGGCCGATTCATTTCAGCCGGTGGTGCAAAAGGCCCAGCACGCCTGTCTCTCGCTCGACATCGAGATCGAAGACAACTTCGTACGGCAGACGGACAGTTCACATCTCTTCACGCGGTTCGCGTGCTACCTGATCGCGATCAACGGGGATTCTCAAAAGCCGCAGGTTGCCGCAGCCCAGGTCTACTTCGCAGCTCTGGCCCACACGTTTCAGACGGCCATTGAACACTCTCAAGCGGTCGATCGGGTACTCATTCGCGATGAAGTGAGCCACGGCGAACGTTCGCTGTCGAGTTCCGCCAGTCGGCACGGGGTCGAGAACTACTCGTTCTTTCAGAACGCCGGGTATCGCGGCATGTACAACATGAATCTCAAGGCCCTCAAGACGAAAAAGGGGGTCAAGAGTGGCGAGAGCCTGATCGATCGGATGGACAAGACCGAACTGGCGGCCCACCTGTTCCGCATCACGCAGACCGATGCGAAAATCAAAAGCGTCGGAGCGACCGGTCAACTGATGTTGGAGGCGATCGCGAAGAAAGTCGGCCAGCAAGTGCGGAATTCGATGATCGAAATCAGCGGCCAGAAGCCGGAACTGATCCCCCTGGCAGAACCGATTGCGGAGTCCAAAAAGAAACTCAAGGCTGCCGGGAAACAGTTTCGGAAACTCGATCATGAGGCGGGTGAGGGCGAGTAACCGCGAACCCGCCAACGAAAACCCCCCGGCGGGAGCCGAGGGGGTGAGAGAGGAGAGGTGAGAGGTCGCGCGAGAGAGAGGGCAGGGGGGGTGAGAGGTCACAGAGAGCGGTCGCGAGTGAGAGTCGCTTGATCAATCCCCGGCGGTTGCAATCGCCGGACTGGCGGACCATTGACCACCGAAATCTCCACTTACTGCACGTCATCCTGCCCGTCGCAGAAGTCGGACGTGTCGCAGAATCCGCTGCCG
>JANOKO010000793.1:0-3176 GCA_031419335.1 Planctomycetota bacterium | reverse complement strand
TAACACGAATCGAGAATGTCACTTGCGATCGGGGGGATGCCCTCTTCCGATCAACCATCCACGGTAAACCATCATCCCTCTCTCTTATTCCGGGATCTCGTCCTCCGGCCCGATCGGCTGACCTTCCCACACCGGCTGGTTGTCATAGATCGTGAGGATGCGGTGAGCGCTGCCGGGAGCCGGACCGGCGTCGCGCGGGGGAATCGACTTGGCCATTTCAGCGCATACGCCCCGGCGATCGGTGGCTAGGTTGGTCCACTCGCGCGGGTCAGTCTGCATGTCGTACAGCTCCTCGGCCCCGTCGGCGTAGCGGATGTACCGCCACTTTTCGGTGCGGATGCCGAAGTTCCCCTGGTTGTGGCTGGTGATTGCCGGGCGGTCGCGTGGGGCTGTGGCGTCTTTCAGTTGCGGGACGAGTGAAACTCCCTCCAGATCGGTCCGCGGCGGCAACCGACACAAGTCGACCAAGGTCGGATAGATGTCGAGCAGTTCCGCCGGTCGATTGCACTTCTGCCCCACCGTCACACCCGGACCGGCGAAGATCAGCGGCACGCGGGTCGAGCGGTCCCACAGCGTGTTCTTGCCGGTGATCTCCTTCTCGCCGAGATGCCAGCCGTGGTCGCTCCAAAGGACGATGATCGTGTTGTCCCGCTGCCCGGTCTCGTCGAGCGTCTGCATCAGACGACCGACTTGGCTGTCGACGAAACTCGTGCAAGCCAGATAAGACCGCACGATGTTTCGCCACTGGTTCTGCTCTTGCAGCCACTTGAGCCGCACCTCGGGAAGTTGCCAGTGCAAGTACCAACTTGACCGCGGGGTATCGGCCCGGTCGTTCGGCTGGATGAGCGGCAGCACGCTGTCGTCATCCGGGTAGAGATCGAACCACTTCTGCGTGGCATAGCACGGCACATGCGGCAGGAAGTACCCCACACCGAGAAAAAACGGCTGGTCCTTGTCCGTAGGACGGGCATTCCTGCCCGTCCCCGCCTCATTCAACCGCTCCACCGCCCAATCGGTGATGAGCGTGTCCCCCTTCGCCGAGTCATCGTTGTCGAGCGGCCAAACGCCCCAATCGACCAGCGGGTTCCCCTGCGGAGTGACTGGTGTCAACCTCTGCGGTGGCTTCGACCCGAACCCACCGGGCGGTCCCCACACCTGAAACTCCGGCGGCAGCTTCGACTTTAGCGGATCGCGCCGCGCCGAGTGATACAGCTTCCCGGTACTCAGTGTGCGATATCCGCGCTCGGCGAAGTATTGTGGCAGGGCCACGCGCTCGCGAAACTCCGGGACATCTCGAAACCACGGTGACAGGCCATGAATCCCCGTCGTCGAAGGGCGCATCCCCAGCATCAAACTCGTCCGCGACGGGTTGCACAGCGGAGCTTGGCAATGCGCATTCGTAAATAGAGTCCCCCGTGCCGCGAGAGCATCAATCGCGGGTGTCTGCACCAGCGGATGCCCGCCGAGGCAGCCGATCCAATCGTTCTGGTCATCGATGGCGATGAACAGCACATTCGGGCGCGAGGTCTGGCTCTCGGCCCGGGTTACCGACTGGCTACAGATCTCCAGCACTATCGCCAGCATACACCACAGCACTTGTCTCATTCGCATCGTCTCCGGGTGTCGCACGGAATTGCCATTCTCCCCAGTGGATTGCATCGTGCTGATCGTGCATTTGTACTGTGCTGTGGAGCGCCAGCCAACTCCTGGGGCTGCGGTCAAAGACGCTCACTCCATTTTCCGTTACGATCCATCTCAGACGGACCCTGAACTTGGAACAAAGCGCACAATGATCGTCACGATTGATGGACCCGCTGGAGTCGGCAAGAGTACTGCGGCACGCCAACTCGCTGAGCGGCTGGGGTTTGATTTCCTCGACACCGGAGCCATGTACCGCGCGGTGGCATTGTGCTGCCTCGAACGCGGAGCGACCGTGGACGATCAGACTTTTTCGGCCCAGGTGGCATCAGGAGTGAAGGTTGAGGCCCTGTCAGGGAAAGTCCTGTGCAACGGACGGGATGTTTCGGGGCTGATCCGCACCCCAGCAGTCAGCCATGCAGCGTCGATCGTGGCCCAGAACCCAGCTGTACGTGAAGCCTTGGTCCAACAGCAACGGGACATCGCCATCGGTCGCAATATTGTGAGTGAGGGACGCGACCAGGGGACCATCGTCTTCCCACACGCCGAATGCAAATTCTTTCTGACAGCTGATCCCGGTGAAAGGGCTCTGCGCAGGCACCGGGAAATGGATCAGGCGGGACAACCGATCGACCTCACTGAACTGACCCAACTGCAACAAGAGCGAGACAATCGCGACGAAATGCGTGCTATCGCCCCGCTTCGACCGGCGGATGATGCACTGTTGGTCGACACGACCCATCGCACTCCGGAACAGGTGCTCGATGATTTGGCTGCCGTGGTCCGTCAGCGACAAACGCAGTCGGGGGATCCGACCGGCGGCGTAGAAAGCTGACACCTGCTGTTACGCCAATACGCCCTGCACCACCTCACCATGCACATTGGTGAGCCGCCGGGCGATGCCGTTGTGGTAATAGGTGAGTTTCCTGTGATCGATCCCCAGCAGGTGCAAGATCGTGGCGTGGAAGTCGTAGGTCGTGACAGGATTGACCACGCTGGCGTACCCGAGTTCATCGGTCTCGCCATAGGCGAATCCGCGTTTGAGACCGGCTCCGACCATCAGGTTGCAGAACCCTTGCGGGTGGTGGTCGCGGCCCTTGCTCAGTTTGCCTTGGTCGGCCTGGGCATACGGCGTGCGGCCAAATTCCGTCGTAATCAGAACTAGCGTGAAGTCGAGCAGCCCTCTCTGTTTTAAGTCTTGGATGAGGCCCCCCAGCGGTCGGTCGACCCGCCGGGCCTCGCCCGTATGAGTCTTGTATCCGCCCCCGGTAATGTCTTCATGAGCGTCCCACGACACCCCATCCCCGGTCCAGATTTGCACCATCCGCACCCCGCTCTCGATCAGTCTCCGGGCGGCCAGACAGTTCCTCCCGACATCGCGGCACTCCTCGCGGTCGAGTCCGTAGAGCTGCTGCGTCGCCTCCGTCTCACTGCCGAAGTTCATGACCTCGGGGATCTCCCGTTGCATGCGGGCGGCGAGTTCGTAGCTGCGGATGCGGGCCGACAGGGAATCGGTTTGCGATCGCTCGGCGAGGTGC
>JANOKO010000792.1:0-7081 GCA_031419335.1 Planctomycetota bacterium | reverse complement strand
CCATGATCAGTGACGCCTGGAAATTCCAATCGACAGTACGCAGAAGCCAGCTGGGCGGATTTAATTTAGTGCCTTTCGTCCTGATCTCGTACTGCCCTGCGTTGATCGTGGCGCTGATAACCTCACTCGATTCTGCGTCGGACGATTGTTCCATCAAAGCGTCCTTCGCCACCGATCCATTAGGCATAAACACCGTACCGCGCAGGGTCAGGATGGGGCCGTCGAGGGGTGTCTGGGTTAACTCCGCAGCGACCGGCTTCGCGGGTGCTTCCGATGCGGCTGAGTCCTGCACAGGTGCGGCGGCGACAACCACCTTTGCCTCTCCGGCTTGGGGCACAGCCGTCGGATCGGCAGCTGCGATGAGTAGTGCAGTCGGAATGCCGAGTAGCAGGATCGCAGTCATTGCGGACCACGATGTACGAGCTGCCAGAGGTCGCGACAGATCGAGCAGGGCCCTCACTCGCTGGCTGATCTCGCTGCTGCGGGCCATGGCGGTGCCGGGCTGATACCGGACGGGCTGCGGGATCGCGGCGGCAATCTCGACCAGATAACGGGCGTAGGCCAGACGATCACCCACCGCAACGGCAGCTGCCTCATCGCAGGCGAGTTCGGCCAGCTGGCTCAGTCGCCGCTTGATCCACCAGCTGAGGGGGTGGAACCAGTAGAACAGAGTGAGTAGCTCGGCCAGCGCACTCACAAACGTGTCGCCGCGCCGCAGATGCGATAGCTCGTGAGAGAAGACGGCTTCTCGCTTGGAAGCGGTCCACTCTCGCCAAATGTGGGGCAGGAGCACGCAAGGCCTCCACCACCCCACGACCACGGGGCTGGCGATCAGGGCGTTTTCGTAGACGTTGACCCCCGAGGGGAATGAGCTGTCGTGGACGCTGCGAGAATCGCGACAGATCCGGCGAGTTCGAACGATGGCGATGGTCAGCCGGACCAGCATGAGGCCGACCCCGGCGAGCCAAACGGACAAGCCCATCACGAGGAGGGATGGCCGTGAGAAGAGAGGGGCCGGAGCGGCGGACGTGAGTGAATGGGTTTGTGGAATGTCCGTTGTTACAGGCTCGTGACGACTGGCCAGGCTGCGGTTTTCATCGACGAGATGGCTGACATCACGCGGAGGAGCACCGAACGATTCCTGTGGTCTCGCATTCCCAGTTCGATCACGAAATCCGGCGAAGCGGTCCTCGTCGACGCGTGTCGCAGGGGACGGGGAGCCCCAATCGCTCGTCGTGGCTACTGACCGGTCGATCGGCCAAATCGCCAGTGGCAACGACCAGGACAGACCCACGATCCCCATCGCCGGCAACAACAGCCACGTCATCAGTACGACTGTCCAGACTCGATGCTGGGAGTGGACCGACAGCCCGCGAAAGCAGCGGATGACAAGCACTGCCACAGCCCCGAGCAACAGGGCCTTGAGCGAGACATCCACCAACATGGACGCGACTTGTGGAGTGAGTTGTACCAGCATGACAGACCTCGCTGACTGTATCCGAACACGTGAACGACGATGGATGAACGACACTCTTTCGCGGAGCGAAAGGCGACAATCAGCTTGATCGCTTGGCCGTCTTCCCGGCTCGCTCAATCTCCTTGGCCAGCTCGCGCAGCTCCTCAGCTGAGATCATGCGATCGCCTGCCATCCCGATGAGCAGGCTCGAGAGCGATCCTTCGCAAAACCGATCCACAACCCGCCGCACCGCATCATTCGCCAGATCTGATGGCTTCACCGCCGAGCGATAGATAAACGTCCGGCCTTCCGTGGTGTGTTCTAAAATCCCCTTGACCTCGATCCGCCGCAGAAGCGTGCGAACGGTCGAGTCCGTCAGGTCATGCTTATCTCGCAAAGCCTCGCGAACGTCCTCCGCCTTGGCAGCACCCAGCCGCCAGATGACATCCATGATCTCCTCTTCCAGAGGGCTCAGAACTGCATCAATGCGTTTACGCTTGGCCATGATCACTCCAGAAACCGTCTCTTATACTGTTACAGACAGTAACGTGACATAACGTAACAGTCAATCCCGAAGTCATCTGCATTTTGATATGAACATTCCACACAATCGTGGAAGCGGAACTCATGGTTGGCCCTGGGGACATTGCTATGTCCTTTCCGCACAGGGCCACCCCAGCGGTAGCTCCGCTGTGTTATGTGCTGCCGTTCCCGCCGAGCGTCAACCGGTATTACCGGCATGTGGGCGACCGCACCGGCACGGCCGGATGAACCCGCCGCGACCGCCCCGCTCATCGACGTGCATAGCGAAAGTTGCCGTGCCGTTGCGTCCGCGCAGCGGCCTCAGCCGCGAAGGGCGAGAGTACCGCGAATGCGTGTGTTCTCTCCTCGCGGGTCGGGTCGGCCAGCCTCTTTCTGGCCAATTGCAGGTCCAACTGGATCTATGACCCCCGGATGCCCTTCGTAGGGATTGGGACACTCTGACCGAAGGTCAGGCCTCTCACGCAGTCAGAAAGGCGTGTGGGACTCGCTCCAGCGCGCCGGGGTCTACCTCGACGACAGCCAGGTCAAACGAGCTGTCGTTGAGATGCACCCGCCTTGTCGTCCCGGTCACGCGGCGGTCGTCATCCGTCCGCGTGCCTCTGAAGCGGAGCCGAATGTCCAGGTTCTGCTCCCTCTCCCCCGCCAGCGATGTTGCCATGCAAACCCGCGTCTCTGCGGGGGAGCGGGCTGGGGTGTGGGGGCCACACGCGAACCTTTCGCCCCTCACCCCGGCCCTCGCCCCTCACCCCGGCCCTCTCCCCTCAGCCATGTCCTCTCCGAAAATCGCGTCGCCAGTGGAGAGAGGGGGCTGAGGCAACTGGCTGCTGACTGATATGAGACACACACCTCTTCACCCTGTCGCCTGAAGATGACCGACCATGCCCACAACCGTTCACGAACGCGATATCGCCGCCCCCCCCGACCTCGCTCCCGATGAACCGCCCGTCTTCTTTGAGCGACTGTTCAAGATCACGCCCCCTGACGGCACCGAGAATTCTACACGCCGGATGAAGCGTGCGACCTGATCGCGACCAAAGTCGCCGGACTCTCCGAGTCCGGCGGTTCGACGTTGAAGCCCAGCGAGACGATCGAGTGACCAACCCGGCTCCCCTCTTCCCTAGGGAGAGGAGCTGGGTTGAGGGCCGAGCGACCAGATGACTCTCGGCCATGTTCTCTGCGCTGACTCTGGCTCGAACGCCGCTCGCTTCGATCACCCGCATCCACCGACTTCGGAGAAGTCGGCGACCCTGGGACTGGTTCCTCAACCCCGCGTCGAAGCGTCGGTTCAAACCCCGCATCAAACTGTATGAGGTCTACTGAACGTGCTGACGCTCCGTCCCTACCAGCAGAACGCCGTCGACGCGGTGTAACAGCACCTGCGATCAGGTGCTCAAGTGCAGACACATCTAAGTCACTCACTCGCTCGGGTGGATAGCAGTCCTGTGAGTACTTCTGCTGAGACCGCCAAAGAGAACTGCCCACCTCGATCATTGCTCGTGCTTCTCACTACGATGCCTCGCAAAGTCTGCGTGTCCTGAGAACCGCGATCTTGTAGGGCATCAACGACAATCCCTCCGCTGTAGCCTTCAGGAAGAGCGACTGGCAACAACAGCGATTTGACTAACAGGGATTCCCTGGGATTGACAAATGAATTTGCCACTTCGGTCCTAAGAACAGTCGGATTGACACCCGTCTGCGGGGAGACACCATAGAACAGCGGTACCCCGATGATATGAACAGGCGACAGCGTGGTTAACGGCTTGTCTTTGATCGGATCGGGTAGCAGCCAGACCGTCACGTACTTGAGTTCCTCGCAATCACGTCGCAACTTAAGTACGGAAAGGTCAAACTCCTCAAAGTGCTGCCAATCAGCTCCTGCTTGAGCGAGTTTCATAACGCCGATCGTCCCGCCCCCCGACTCACTCCGCGAGAAAACCGTTCCGATGATGCGACCGTTGTCGCCTTTCGCGAAATGTGTGGCAGTTAGTAAGTAGCATTCATCATTAAATTGCACCACTGATCCGGTTGCATAGTCAATTTTTGAGTCGATCTTGGCTGCAAGCGCAACGACTGAGCTACGAAACGAACTTGATCGAGAAGCATCGCGAGCGTCAAGCTGTCGGTTTTCAAGAGGAGCATCTCCCCTGAGTGTCAGGCACAGTGACACTCCTGCGAAGATGCATATGCCAAACAGCGTTCGTTTCGACATGTCCAATTTCAAAATGTCCTATGACTGAGGTCTTGACTGAGAGGATGAATGCGCACAACGCCTTGGACTGTCCGTCAAACCGACAGCACCTCAAGCCGCCCTGTTCGGGCTGCTGTGCGCTGCCCAGACTGTCATGAGAACGCTCCTCAAGCTCTGCCCCCCCCCGCGTCGCCCCTCACCCGTCTTGCTCGACAATGCCGCTCACCATCTCGCGATCGGATGAGTCGCCCTCGTTCACTACGAAAACACGGCTTCTTCAACGGGCTGTTAGTGCCGCATGACACGTCGCAGTGTCCAGATGGCTGCAACGCCGATGACGAGGTTGCCTAGCCACATCCCGATGAGCGGATCGATGTGCCCCTGTTTCGACTGGGTCATCATCCCCAGCACGAGCGGATAGTAGATCCCGACGATGGGACCAAAACAGAACAGAAAACTCGTCAGAAACTGATTCTTTCCCTGCCAGATGGCAAACGGACCTCCCAGGAAGGCGAAGAAAAAACAGCTGCATGCCAAGGCGTATCGGCTATGTCTTTCGGTATGCAACTTCCGATACCAGGCGATTCGTTGATTGAGTTTCAGAGAGGTGGCGAGATCCGGGGTGGCCAAGCTGTCGAATTCGCTCAGGGTGAGCGCCATGGCGGATTCGACCAGTTGGCGGTCTTGGGTTTCGATGTTTTCTTGAGTGACGGCTTGCATCTCCCCATCGATCTGGGAGACGGACAAGTATCGGGCCTTTTGCTTACGGGCCTCGCCCTCCCAGGGAAATGAGAACTGTTTTTCTCCGGTGTAGCGGAAGGTGGTCTGGTCTGGGAGAGTGATGTATGAATTTCTTACTCGCACAACGACCTTGCGGACGCGGGGCTTGAACTGGATGGTCGCGACTTCCGCTCGCAGTGTGGTGACTCGGTCGGCAAGGTCACCGGGGCGACGCTGCCTGATTTCGATATGCGGACGAATCAGATCGCGCCCTTCGACGCCCAGGACCGTTATCGAGATCCCGTTCTTGGGATCCTGGAAACCATTTCCAGACCGCAGCTTCTCCAAGAAGATATCTTCCAAGGCTTGCACAAACGTCTGTTCGATTTTTCCTTCAGCCCAGGGGATCACCTGGTCCGTCAGCATCAATGAGAACATGCTCAGTACCGCTCCCAGGAACAGAGATGGCCATAACAGAGACATCACACTGATGCCCGCAGCCTTCGCGGCAGTGACCTCGTGGTCGCCAGCGAGTCGTCCATAAACCATGCAGACCGTCAACAAGAGTGCCGCCGGGATCGTGAACGGCAGCATGCTGGGAATGATGTAAGGGAGGATCAGTAGTGTATGATCGATGCCCAGCCCCTTCTCAAGGAACTGTTGGACCACCCCCGCAAAGACTGTCAGGACCGTGACCGCTGAAAGTACAAACAGAAAGGCGCGGGTCAATTCCCCGAAGACATAACGCTGGATCAGGGGGATCGATGAATGCATGAGGCCGAGCTGGGGGAGGACTCGTCTGAGGGGATGGGGGAATTCTGAGTTCCGGTATAGCTCCAATCCCGGAATCGGGTCAAGTGGTATTCTCCGTAACCTGATGAGGTGTAAGTGCTTGACGATTGGAAAGTCCAATCTGAATTCGTCGCAAACGCTTGGATTTGGCCTGCGGGGACTCAGCTTGCGGCTCAGACGGGCTCTTCTTGCTATTCCAGTCGCACTATCCGGACGGAAGACCTTGAGTCAAAATCCTTCAAAGATTCCAAGTATTTCATTGAACATGGGATTCGCTGAACGATAAGATCGACGGAGCCTCCTCCCTCGGTAGGGTCTGCGAGCGCCGTTTCCCTCTTCAACCCGAAGGGTTCAGCCATGGTGCTGGGACGACTTCAACTGATTCCGATCTGCGTAGTGGCAGTGGCTTACTTGGCTCTCTCGACCCAGAAGGGGATCGATGCTGCGGACAAAGACCGCAAGCCGGTGATGAAGCACTTGAAGTATGATCCCACGGCACCCCAGTCTGGGTTGTTCGATGCTATGGAAGCGGAGAAAGTCTCCGTTCGCCTCGTCGCCAAGAGCGAATTCGAAGGGCATCTGCTCATCGAGAACAAGACCGACGCACCACTGACGATTCAAATGCCCGAAGCCTTTGTTGGCGTGCAAGTTCTGCCCCAGTTTGGCCAGCAGGGCGGCGGAGGAGGTGGTGGTGGCCAGCAGGGCGGCGGCGGCGGGCAGAACCAAGCTGCTGGCGGCGGCGGTGGTGGTGGTCAGCAAGGCGGACAACAAGGCGGCGGCATGCAGGGGGGATTTTCGATCCCAGTGGCCACTGTGGCCCGCGTGCCCGTCAATATGGTCTGCCTGGAACATGGCAAAAAAGTGCCCAGCCAGAGGCTGCACTATACGATCGTCCGCCCCGAGTCGTACACCTCGGATCCACGAGTGCATGAACTCTGCAAAATGGTTGGAACCGGACAACTCGATCGGGCATCGGCTCAAGCCGCCGCTTGGAATATCGCCAACAACATGTCATGGGACCAGTTAGCCAATAAGATGTACAACAACGTCGGATCACCTGACACGCCATACTTTTCTCGTCAACAGCTACTGGCTGCGCAAAAGATTGTGGCGGGTGCCGATCACCGAGTTGCGGTACTGAAGGACAGTGGCAAATTGGCGGAATCTCCTGCAAGCCCTTCCCCCACGTCGACTGCCGTGCGGCAGTAGTCAATGGACGGACACCAGACACCAGGGCCCCTCTGGCCTGCTCCCCAAATCCTGATCCATGTGGTATGAGAGTCTAACCCTGTTGGCCCGCGAAGCGGGTCTTGGAAAGGCTCTGATGATGACGACGACAGCAGTTATAGCGGCGGGGACGGTTCCGCCTGTGGCGGCTTCCC
>JANOKO010000791.1:0-7863 GCA_031419335.1 Planctomycetota bacterium | reverse complement strand
TGGTCTCGACGCAACTCCCAACCCCCGGAGGGGTCACAGCCCATCGCCGGTGGTTGAGCGCAGCGACACCACCGGAGTCTGAATACCCGGTGCCGCATGTATCCCGAAGGGATTCCAGCCTCTCTGTTCGTTTCAGTGATGCGAAGGGCTGCAATCCCTTCGGGATAGACGGATGATGGGAATCGCTATCCGGTGGTGTCGCTGCGCTCGACCACCGGCTATGGGCTGGAATCCCTTCGCGATAGTGATGCAGACCCCAACACCCTTCGCGGATCAAAGGGCAGTTTCAAGCGGCTGATCCCGTCGAACGATGCTCGCGGTCGGCGGCGTAAGCCAGTGCGGCGCGGATGTCTTCCACGGTCAGCTCGGGGAATTCATCCATAATCTGCGCATTGGTCATTCCGGCGGCAAGCCAGCCGAGAACATCGTAGACCGTAATCCGCATGCCACGGATACAGGGACGCCCGCCCCGTTTACCCGGCTCGATCGTGATGTAACTCCGGTAATCCATGGAACACTTACGAACGCCTCACAGCGCCCTCTCGGGAGTGCATGGCCACGAATTCACTCAGGCTCGACTCCCTGAAGATAGGCGAGAATCGCGGCCTCCGCTATTTTATGAGGACGCGAACACCTTTCAACAGGGGCCGTACTCAGGGGCATCTCGGATGCCCCCTTGCGTTGCCGCCCTGTTTGACGACGAGCCAGCATCCTGGAGGCAGCCATGTCTGAATTCCGCATCGAAAAAGACACCATGGGCGAGGTCCGCGTCCCGGCAATGGCGTACTACGCTTCGCAGACACAGCGGGCGGTCGAGAACTTTCCAGTGTCGGGCTGGCCGCTGCATGATGATTTGATTCATGCGATGGGCTTGGTCAAGTATGCCTGTGGCGTGGCGAATCGCGACCTCGGGAAGCTGCAGAACTCCGGCAAGGTTCGGCTCGATGCGAAGCAGATTGGTTTCATGCTCGAGGCGGCGAAAGAAGTGGCCGCTGGAAAGTTCGACGACCAGTTCCCGATCGATGTCTTCCAGACCGGCTCGGGGACATCGAGCAACATGAACGCCAACGAGGTGATCGCCAACCGGGCCATCGAACTGGCCGGGGGCGACCGGTTCGCAGCTGCCAAGCCGATCCACCCCAACGACCACGTCAACATGGGGCAAAGTACGAACGACACCTTCCCCACGGCGATCCATGTCGCGGTTGGGATGTCGATCGCCCGCACACTGATCCCAGCCCTCAAGAAGTTCGCCGATACGCTGACCGAGAAGGCCAAGGCGTGGGACAAGATCATCAAGATCGGGCGGACGCACCTCGCGGATGCCACGCCGATTCGCCTGGGACAGGAGTTCGGCGGCTTCGCCCGGCAACTCGACCTCTCCATCGGGCGGGCCGAGACCGCGATCGAGGCCGTCCTCGAACTCCCCGTCGGCGGCACAGCTGTCGGGTCGGGGATCAACACGCATCCGGAGTTCGGCTCGCGCGTGGCGAACTGCTTGCGCGAGGAGTCGGGTATCGCCTTTGTTGAGGCGGTCAATCACTTCGAAGGGAATGCCCAGCGCGATGGCCTCGTCGAGTGCCACGGCCAGCTCAAGCTGATCGCGACCACGCTGTTCAACGTCGCCAACAACATCCGTTGGCTCGGCTCCGGTCCGCGTTGCGGCTTCTACGAGGTCATCATTCCGGACCTGCAGCCGGGGTCGTCGATCATGCCGGGGAAGATCAACCCGGTGATGTGCGAAAGCCTGATGCAAGTGTGTGCCCGCGTGATCGGGAACGACGGCTGCCTAACCCTTAGTGGAGCAGCGGGGGGCCAGTTCCAACTGAACATCATGATGCCGGTCATGGGCCAGACGACGCTGGAGAGTATTATGTTATTGGCCCGGGGGACGGACGCCTTTGTCGAGTTCTGTGCCAAGGACATGGAGGCCAATGAGGCCGCCTGCGTCGCCAGTGTTGAGAAGAGCCTCTCGATGGTGACCAGCCTCAACCCGTTCATCGGCTACGAAAAGGCCGCCTCCATCGCCAAGGAAGCGTTCAAGTCGGGTGAAACGATCCGCGAACTCTGTACTAAGCAGAAGATCTTGCCGCCGGAGCAGCTCAATGCGGCTCTTGATCCGTACAGCATGACTGAGCCGCAGGCGTGAAGATGCGGCGATTGATGGGCGAACAAACATAGCACTGGGGAAGGGCGACTCGTTAGTCCCAATCCAACCTTCATGCCACAGGTTGTCCCGCCGCAACTTGCTGTAGTGCCGTCCGAGACTCGCTAAGACGGTTGGGACCATCTTGTCGCCTTCGAGATTCCAGCAAACATCTGTCACAATAGCGTACTTGACTTTGTCCACTATGGGGTAATTGGCATTATCGCTATCAGCCGCGACACCGATCTCTCGGTACTTGATCGCGAAATGGAAGTCGGGGAAGGTATACTGCCGGGGTTGGTCGTGGCCCCCCTCACTCGCTTTGGAGTTTTCTCATGGCGACCGCTTATGCAACTCAGCCACAGTCCGTGGCTCGTCCCAAGATCCGCCAGACTCAGATGTTGATCGGAGGTCAATGGTGTGATTCCGTCAGTGGCGAGACCTTCGCGACGTATCATCCGGCGACCGAAGAAAAGATCGCCGATGTCGCGCGTGGCAATGCTCAGGATGTCGACCGAGCGGTCAAGGCCGCTCGCAAGGCATTCGAGACTGGCCCTTGGCCCGCGATGGATGCTCGCGATCGTGGCAAGTTGATTAGCAAACTGGCCGACCTGATCGAGCAGCATGCCATGGAACTGGCGGCGCTGGAGACTCTCGACAATGGCAAGCCGATTCGAGACTCGCAAGCGGCTGACATCCCCCTTGTGATCGACTGTCTGCGGTACTACGCCGGTTGGGCTGACAAGATTACTGGAGACACGATCCCGGTGCGGGGCAACTACTTCTGCTACACCCGTCGCGAACCGGTGGGCGTGGTGGGGCAGATCATTCCTTGGAACTTTCCGGCGCTCATGGTCGCATGGAAGTGGGGACCGGCACTGGCGTGCGGCTGTACCATTGTGATGAAACCCGCCGAGCAGACACCTCTGTCGTGCCTGCGAATGGCAGAGCTGGCGACGGAAGCCGGTTTCCCGCCGGGCGTCATCAATGTCGTTCCCGGGTACGGCGACACCGGGGCCGCCCTGGTCAAGCACCCCGATGTGGACAAGATCGCCTTCACCGGCTCCACCGAAACCGCGCAGCTCATCATGCGAGATGCCGCCCAGACCCTGAAGCGGTTGACTTTTGAACTCGGCGGTAAGAGCCCCAACATCGTCTTCGCCGACAGCGACATTGATGCCGCCGTCGCGGGAGCGGAGTTCGGGCTGTTCTTTAACCAAGGGCAGTGCTGTTGTGCGGGGAGCCGTCTGTTTGTCGAAGAGCGTATCCACGAACAGTTCGTCGACAAACTGGTCTCGCGTGCTCGCGAGCGGCAACTCGGAGACCCATTCCAGATGGCCACCACGCAGGGTCCGCAAATCGACAAAGAGCAGTTCAACAAGATCATGAAGTACATCGACCTCGGCAAACAGGCTGGGGCGAAGTGCCTCACTGGGGGCGAACGTCAAGGAGACAAGGGACACTTCGTACAGCCGACGGTCTTCGACTGCGTGACCGATGACATGGCGATCGCCACCGATGAGATCTTCGGGCCTGTCATCAGCGTGCTGCCATTCAAGGACATGGACGAGGTCATCGAGCGCGGCAATAAGACCTTCTACGGTCTGGCCGCAGCTGTCTGGACCCGCGATGTTTCAAAGGCCCACCGCGTGGCTGCTGCAATCCGGGCCGGGACGGTGTGGATCAACTGCTATGATGTGTTCGACGCCGCCGCCCCGTTCGGGGGCTTTAAGATGTCGGGCATGGGCCGCGAGATGGGCAAGTACGGCCTGGACAATTACACCGAGCTGAAAACAGTGACGATGAGCCTGGGGTAGTCGCCCTCGTCAACGATCAGCCGGTCATGTCACTTCAGGTGATCGGCATCGTTTCTCTCATTTCCAGGAGCCAGACATGCTGCGGCGTGATTTTTTGGCCACCTCTGCTGGGCTGATGGCGTTCGCAGGGGTGTGGGGTTCTGTGGCGAGGGCCTCCACCGATGTCGCGCGGAAGCGGGTCGCCTTTTTGGCAACCGATGTCCATCAGCACTCGCATGCTCAGCATTTTCTGGATCGACTGACGGTCGGGTATACATGGCGTGGTGGCTGGCAAGCGCCTCGCATTGATGTCGCCTCAGTCTATATCGATACTTTTCCTGAGAACGACCTTGCACTTCAGCGGGTCGAGAAGCATCACCTGAAGCAATTCGACAGCATTCGAGCAGCGCTGACGCTGGGTGGGCCGACACTGGCAGTCGATGGTGTCGTCATCATTGCCGAACATGGGAATTACGGGAAGAACGAGAAGGGGCAGGTCCGCTACCCACGTTACCAGTGGTTCAAGGAGGTCGTGAAGGTGTTTGAGGATTCGGGGCGCTCCGTTCCTGTCTTCAACGATAAGCACCTTTCGACCGACTGGAAGGAATGCGTCGAGATGGTCCAGGACTCGAAGCGACTGGGCTTCCCATTTCTGGCGGGGTCGTCGCTGCCCGTGACCGTGCGCCATCCGTCGATCGACATGCCTTACGAGAGCGATCTCACGGAGAGCGTGTGCGTCGCTTACGGAGGGTTCGACAGCTACGACTTCCATGCCTACGAAACTGCACAGTGCATGTCGGAACGCCGCCGGGGAGGTGAGGTCGGGATTAACAGCGTGCAGGCATTAACAGGACCGGCATTGTGGTCACGCTTGGAGCAAGCCGACCGCCAGACGACGCGCGAGCTGTTCGTGGCGGGACTCTGTCGCAGCCACAATCTCCCGGTGGAGGGTGGCTTCCCGACAGCAGCGGTCACCTATGAATGGGCCAAGCAAGCACTCCCCAGCACGACAGGGTTGTTTGTGGAACATTTGGACGGGTTTCGGACGACTGTCTTCCTGACGGGGATTAGCGACTTCAATTACTCCGGTCGGCTCGCGTCCGGCGAGACGATCACGTGCCAGATGGATCTCCCGATGCCCGGTCGTGGGTCGACAACCGCCGACTTCTTCAATCCTCTGACCCGTCAGATCGAAGAGTTGGTGCTGACTGGCCAGGCCCCATACCCAGTCGAGCGCACGCTGTTGACCTCGGGGATGGTGATCGGGGGAGTCGAGTCGCAGCATGCTGGACAGCAACTGTTCGAAACCCGCGAAATGGCGATCACCTATCGAGGGCCGAGGGAGTCGATGTTCTGGCGGGACTGAGGTTCATTCTGCAACAAGCCACCGAATGTGTTTGACGGGTTGTGATTTCGAAGCCGCTGGGCAACACTGCTGGGGTCTGGGGGCTTTGCCGTTCACTTGCCAACGATCACAGTCATGAACACTCCACTGCGTCCACAATCGATGGCCCTGGCACTCTTGGGGGCAGTGGCCGGTGGCTGCCTGGGGTACTACGCTTTCTTCTGGATAGCCCAGCAAAATTTCTATGCAATCATGCTCCCGCCCGCTTGTGTCGGCCTGTCGGCGGGCTACCTGGCCAAAGGACGTTCCCATCGGCTGGCCAGCGTGTGTGCCGTGGGGGGGCTGGCACTGGTTCTGTTTACGGAGTGGCGTTTCCGGCCCATGCGGCTCGACGATGGTTTTGTGTATTTTCTAACGCACATCCACCAACTCCAGCCCGTCACGCTGCTGATGAGTGCGATTGGAGTGGTGGCCTGTTACCGACTGGCGTTGGGATTTGATCGCTCATCGGACGGGGGGTGATGGTGATGCTCATTCGACACGGGGTTCGAATCCGTCATGGTCGACTTGCTGTCAAAGCAGACTTGTGAGGAGTGGAACGAGTTCGTCGAGTAACACTTCCCTGGCCCGCCCGGAATTGAACTCGACTGGCCGAGGCAAACGACGATCTTGGTATGAAGGGGGTGGCAATAAAAGTACCCATCACGAGCAGGCACTTCGAGTACTTCATTGACAT
Organism: Planctomycetota bacterium; assembly: GCA_031419335.1. GTDB lineage: Bacteria > Planctomycetota > Planctomycetia > Planctomycetales > Planctomycetaceae > TH-plancto1. Next base: position 1,840 of record JANOKO010000791.1, on the reverse strand, counting down.
CGCGGCGAAGAACGATACTATGAAGAAATTGATAGTGAACTGCGGAGGTGTGACTTGCCGAGCAGAAGTGAATTCTTTTGGATTGCGTCTTCGGTCATCGCCGCCATCTTGGTGATGTGTGGGCTCCGTTATCGCGCATCTTATCATCCCGTCTGTCGTGTCGTCCAAGAGGGGACAGATCTTTTCGCAGAACTCGATCAGGATGCCATCGGTTCCTTCACGATCCACAATGATGGCCAAGCTGCGTTGGATTACAAAGTCATTCCGACTTGCCAGTGTACGAAGTTTTTTCCCAAATCAGGAAGAGTTGAACCTGGACATTTGGAGTCCGTTCGTGTGGAGATCACTCCACTGAAGGTACTCCATGCGGTTCGTCCAGTCACAATCCAGATTCAGACGAATGATCCCCACAAAGCCACGCACCGTGCCGGTTTCAACGTGGCCAAGTCATTACCCTGGAGTGGAGTGACTGGTAATGTCAGTTTCGGCGTCTTGACACAGCGGAATTATCGAGGGCAGGTCAGAACGGTCAATCTCGGTGCCTGGGCAAGTGCCCCCCCCCCCCCCGCAGTTGTCAGTTGTCAGCGTTCCGGGATTCGTGACAGGAAGTGTAATTCCCACTGGGCCGGACCAGTGGCGCATCGAGTTTAGGTTGCAACAGGATATCCCACTCGGACAGTACACAACAACATTTGCCATCGGTACGGTCAAACACCCGGAGATCGCACGAATTCCGGTCTTTCTGCGCATCACCGAGAATGTTGCGATTCGCCCAACGATGACCATGATTGGAACGGACGAGACTGATCCAGTCACAGTTGAAATTCGTGGAGTTGACTTCGATCTTCCTGCGTCGGTCGTTAGTGTCAGTCAGCATCCCGGAATTCGGTTGATCACGAAACAGCAGAAAACACCACGTTGTGTGCAACTCACTCTTGAACTGAGTCGCGGATTTCGAGCAACCCTACCTCAACAAATACATATTGTGGCGGGAGATTTGGGTAAGGCGGAACTCTTGTGCATTCGATCTAGCTCTAGTCCGAGGATTGATCGCAAAGTCACCCAGTTGAGTGCGGAAGGACTACGCCCATGAATCGGCAACACTTTGTGATGTTCTGTCTTGTCCTGTGTTCGGTCTCTCTCGGAGTGGCGGCAGACCATCCCGTGTTTGATCGTCAGAAGGCACGAGACGAGCGGTTGTCTAACTACACTCTGAAGTTGGAACAATACGGTATCGTCCGCAAGAACTTTGGATTGGAGCGGATTAAGCAACAGTCTCGTGATTTCAAATATGACGGCAAGGTGGACAAAGCGAAATACAAGGAGCCATTACCTCCCTGCGACGCTGACGGGTACACAGATGCGTCGTTCCGATTCATTTTAGAGATAGAAGCCCTCGATAAACTCACGCACGTCCATCGTCAGACGCTCTCGCAAGATCACTTGCCGTTTGCCTTCCCACGTTTACCCTCCGAGATTCGTTTTACGAATGCAACTGGCCATGAGGAGGGGCTCACTGATTCCAAGTCTTCAATTTATACCGTTGTGGAGGACCACGGAGTGATCAATTTCAGGCGGACCATTTTAGAATGGTGTTGTGGATTCGGACTGACACGCTATGTCGTCGATAGTACGCCGATTTCCGAGAAAGTCCTTGGAAACGGACTAACAGAATGCGTGGGTTCGCTGAATCTTCCTTTGATCGGATCGGGAAGGTTCCATGCGGAGATTGATTCGAACGACATCGTGCGCTCCCTGATTTTCATGAAGGAAACGATCTCCAAGGACAACGTGATTCACTCCGTGACCACGACCGGGCATTATCAAGTGGGAAAAGATG
>JANOKO010000790.1:0-1175 GCA_031419335.1 Planctomycetota bacterium | reverse complement strand
CCCCTCCTGCATGTTGCAGTCGGAGACTTCGAGATAGGTGAGGAGCAGCTTCAACTCTTCGAGGAATCTCTTTGCCTCGGCAGCCGACCGCAGATCGGGTTCGGTGACGATCTCGACCAGCGGCGTCCCGGCTCGGTTGAGATCGACCTGGCTGTCGCGCCCCTTCCCCGATTCGTCGTGCATGTTCTTGCCGGCGTCTTCTTCCATGTGAGCACGCAGGATGCGCACGCGGCGCGTCGTGGATGCCCCCTCAGTTCCTTCGACCACAACGTCTACGTGGCCATCGTGGCTGAACGGCAGATCGAACTGGCTGATCTGATAACCCTTCGGCAGGTCGGGGTAGAAGTACTGCTTGCGGTCCCATTTGGTGAAGGGCGTGACTTCGCAGTTGAGAGCCAGCCCGGTCATCTGGCCGAGATGGATCGCCTCTCGATTCAGGACCGGCAGTGACCCCGGCAGACCGAGGCAGACCGGGCAGGTCTGCGTGTTCGGCTGGTCCGGGTTGAACTTGTTGACGCACCCGCAAAAGATCTTCGTGAGGGTGTTCAGCTGGACGTGGACTTCGATGCCGATGATGGTCGTGGCGTGCATGGCGGCGGGAACCGAGGGCAGTGATGCGTGGAGACAGGCTGCATGGTAATGAAATGCGACATGAGAATCGCCCGTAGCTCATGTCGCTCCGCGACGGAGATTCCTCCCGCCAGAAAGCGATTCCCCTGTCGGCGGAATGTGAGTCGCGGAGCGACATCGCCTACGGTGATTGACACCTGCGGTGGGCATTCTTAGGCTCAATTCTCTCAGTGTCGTGATTTACTGCTGGAGAACTGGACCATGTCGTGGCGTGTTGTGTGCGTAGTGGTGTGCCTGCTGGTCGGCGGGGCATCGGGTGGATTCGCTGCGGAGAAACCGGCTGCGGAGGCTTCCCGGACCTATGAAAAGAAGATCGTCGAAGGCTGGACGGTCCAGGTCGAGCAGTCGCTTCTCAAGGACTGTGCCGCTGAGACGGAACTGGCCCTGAAGCTCCTTCAGCGACAGCTGCAAGAGATCATCAAGGTGGTCCCGGCTCCGGCCGTTGAGAAGCTGCGATTGGTCACCCTCTGGTTCTCCCCCCTCTATCCCGGCGTTCGCCCGAGTGCGGAGTACCATCCGGGTCGGCAGTGGCTGGTCGATCAGAA
>JANOKO010000789.1:0-1301 GCA_031419335.1 Planctomycetota bacterium | reverse complement strand
GTCGCGGCTGGCCACTGCGTTGTAGAAGTCCCACTTCTGGATCGGCTGCAACTCAATGCCGAGTTTCGAGTCGTGGAAGATGCGGCGGTAGTCATTCCAGACCGGCGGATCGCCTTGCAGCGCGTACGGGTCGTCGGCCGGAATCCCCATGGTGTTGGCCGACTCGATCGGAATCGCCGACAGCAAGGCTTCCAGCACCTGGCAACAACTCACCAGCCCCGGCGAAAGATTCAGACACACCAGCTCCGCATTCGGCCCCAGCGTGTTGTACGCCGGGTAGTTCCCGTCCGCGATCAGAATTTTCGAGTGGTGGCCGGCTCGGCCAATGATCTGGTAAATCTGGGGGTGAATCAGCTGATGTCGCAGCACGGATCGACTCTCCGGGAACAGGGGGCACAGTAGGGAACGCGGTGCCCGCAGTGTGACCAACGCCGTTCGAATGTGCAAAACAACGGTGACCGGGACTGATTCCGTCCGCCGGTACTCCTTGCATTTCTCCATTCGTCGCCCCTGGATCGTCGATAGACGCATCCAACCAGCAACTCGTGGGCTGGGTCGCTCAATTGCCACCTTTCCAACAGTCGCGTTAAGCTGAGCCAATTGTCCGACACCAACGACATCGCCCCTCAGCTAGAGTTGTTCACATGCTTCAAATCGGCATCATCGGCGTCGGGTTCATGGGGATGACCCATTTCGAGGCGACGAAGAAGGTCAACGGTGCCCGCATTGCCGCCATCTCGACACGCAGTGAGAAGAAGCTGGCTGGCGACTGGTCTGATATTCAGGGGAACTTCGGCCCGCGAGGTAGCGACAAGACCGACCTGACCGGGATCTCCAAGTACCGGGATCATGGCGACCTGCTGAGCGATTCGACCATCGATCTGGTCGACATCTGCCTGCCGACCGATCAGCACGAGTCCGTCGTGCTAGAGGCTCTCGCCGCTGGCAAACAGGTCCTTGTCGAGTAGCCGATCGCGATCGATCTCGCCTCGGCCCAACGTATGGTCGCAGCGGCGAAGAAGGCGAACCGCATGCTGTTGGTCGCCCAGGTGTTGCCGTTCTTTCCCGAATTCCGTTTTGTCCGCGAGACCGTCGCCAGTGGACAGTACGGTGCTTTACGCGGCGCTGCGTTTCGCCGGGTGATCGCTGAGCCGAACTGGTCCGCAGACATGAGCGACTTCCGCAAGCTCGGCGGTTGGGGGATCGATCTGCACATCCATGACAACCACTACATCGGACTGCTGTGCGGCATGCCCAAGGCGGTCTTCTCACGCGGGCTGTTGATGGACGGCCTCGTAAAT
>JANOKO010000788.1:0-7569 GCA_031419335.1 Planctomycetota bacterium | reverse complement strand
CTCGGTCCCGGAGTGACAACGCCCCCCGACCTCCCCGGCGAGGTGCTCGCCCACCTGCCGATGGGGCACGAGCATGTTTGGTTGGTCCGCGATCTGAACGAGACTGAATGGCAGTCCCGTTGCCAGGCCACGAACACGATCACCGAAGTGCGACAGCCGGATCTGGAAGATCTGCTGCTACTTCTGCTGCGGGAGTACCGCAAGCGGGAGAGCCACCCCGAGGCTCGAACTCCGAAACTCGAAACCGGAGCAACGGCCTGACCGCTCCCCTCTGCACCCTGAAGGGGTGATCCATCACAGCCCAGGGTCGCGACCGGAGGGAGCACACCCTGGGTGGAGTCGAACACACCGATGAACCCTGAAGGGGTTCTACACAGGGCACGCCCCTGTACAACCCCTTCAGGGTTGATGGCCTTGATCGACATTTCCCAGGGTGCGCTCCTGCGTCGCGACCCTGGGCTGTGATGTGCAACCCCTTCGGGGTACTCCCAACAATCCGAGCGACCGACGAGCTTCTTACTTTCAGCCTTCCTCCTTCAACATTCTACCTTCCTTCCCCTCCCCCGGAGGTCTTCATGTTCAACATCATCACCCAGCGTCTCCTGTGGAAAGAGTTCCGCGCCCAGCAGCTGGTCTGGATCGCCATCGCGGGCGAGCTGGTGCTGCTTCAACTCTGGTGGGGGATCAAGGGGCATGAGTATGCCGACCTGAATCTCTTTTCGATGGCGTTCGTGCTGACCGGCGTCTTCGCGATGACGACCAGCGCTCTGCTGTTCGCCGGAGAGTCCGAAGCCAAGACCGATGGGTTCTTACGGCAACTCCCGATCACGCCTCGGCAGTTGATCGGCGGGAAGCTGTTGTATGGCGGGTTGGCGTTGGTGGCGTTTTTGGTGTTTGCACTCCTCTCGACCCTCATCGCCGGGCAGATGGCTGGCAAGTACGGCGGGGACGCCTCATCACCGATGGGAGATCCGTCCGTCTTCGCGTTATCGATCGTGGGCCTCGCGGCGTGGGGGCTGTTCTATTCGCTGTGGACGCGGAAGGTGCTTTGGACCGTGATCGGGGCGGCGCTGACTGAGATCATTCTGGGGGGAATTGTTCACTCGCTGATACTGGGCGAATACCGCTGGCCGGACTGGGTCTTCTACATGATCTATGCGGGGATCATTGCAACGGTCGTCGCGATCGACGCTCGCTTGCTGGCGAAGTGGTGTGCGGGCGAGCAGGCCACCTCGCCGACTCCCCTGTCGATGTTCGCTCACTCTGGGGAGGTCGCCTCCGCTTCGGACTGTTCGCTACCGTGGCTCAATGCCTACCGCTGGTCGTGTCTGACCGGGGTTTGCGCGGGACTCGGCATCATCTTCCTGTTGGTCTTTGAAGTGAATATTCGCGGGAAAACCGTCTTTCATCGGGAGGATACGCTGTTCGTTTTCGGCGGGGGAACCTGTCTCGGACTCCTCTTCGCGGGAGCGGCCGCCTGGTTACGGAGCCGTTCCCCGGCAACGGGCTCACACCAGCCGGTATCGTCATCGCCGATCGGATACATCCGCGTCCCGACTCTCCGGCAAGTCGGTGCGATGTTCGCCCTGGGGGGCTTGTCACTGCTCGTGTTCTGTCTGGGAGTGATCTGCTGCTATGCCTCACTCGGTTTCATTGTCTCCTTGTTTCTGCTCCCCGCCTCGCTCTCTCAACCGGGACTCGGGTACACGCTCGGGTTGGCAACCGTGACGGCCCTGGGAAGTGGGGCCGCGCTCTGGGGGGGCGATCAATGGCTGCAATCTATGCAGCGTTCGGGAACTTTCGAATGGTTGCATCTGTTGCAGCAGATCCACGCAGTTCGTCACCGAGCTGTGCAGCGCATCGGTCCGCTGCTGTGGATTGAGGCCCGCCGCGCACTGCCGTTCTTGCTGGTCGGCTGGGTGCTACTGACGTTGATCGGCTGGTATCGCCCGGAGATGGGGGACTACGGAGCCTTGAGCTACTTCGCCATCGTGATCGCCGCGCTGGTGTGTGGGTTACTGACGCTCCTGCCGGATCGGACGCATGGGACGCTGGCGTTTCTCACGGAGCGCGGGGTCTCGTCGACTAAGATCATTCTCAGCAAGCTCATCGTCTGGGGCGGCACATTGCTACTCATGCTGAGCCCTCCGTTGTTGCAGGGCCGCGTCTGGAAGATCTTGGACAATCCCAGTCAGACTGTCCCGCAAATCGCCAACGGGCTGTTTGCCGCGCAAGGGGGGCCGTACATCATTATGGGTTCCGCTCCCTCAACATCGCAATATCTCTTCGTCCTTCTCCTTGGAACATTCACCATTGGAGTCCTGGCCGCAGCCTGGGTCCGGCGGCCCATTCTGGCGGGGATCGTCGGCATCTCGCTGATGCTGCCGTGGTTCGGCTGGGTCACGATGCTCATGGGTACCTATGCACCGATCGGTTTCACAGCTGTGGTCCCGATCATCCTCTTCGGCCTGGGCATCCTCTGGACCAGTCAGCGGACATTACTGGAGCAATCGAGTTGGCGGTCCAAGTTCGGCCAGATCGGCTGGGTGCTGCTGGTCGGGTTCATCGGCCTGCAAGGCTACTTCCACTTCCGGGCAAATGAAGTGCCGCTGGTCACGCACTATGAGGCGCTGAAAAGTCTTAGAAACGGCCAGCCCAGCCCGCTCAGCCATCCGGCCTCATCCTGGATGTACCCGTTCGACGAATCGATCCCCCATGCAACGCAGCTTGACGCCCTGGTCGACGACGAGTCCAAGAAAAACGCTCTGGTCCAGCCACCGGGGTTCTGGGGTGCTTCGCACGCCTTTCAGATGGGGATAGCCAGTCTCGAGCTCGATGAGGAGGCATGCGACCTCGACGCCGCATTCGAGCATCTCCGCAAGTGGCATGAACTAACCGAGAAGTTGGCGTATGCCTCGCGCGATGAGGACGGCTGGGTCGATGCCCTCAATGGACATCGCGTGGTACTGAGTGCCATCCGGAAGTGGGCCAATCATCCCCAGCAGACTACTGAGCGGCTGGAGGCCGCGATGACCAAGCTCACCCCGAACCAGATTGGAATGTCCGGAGCCACCGTCATCGCGCGGCAGTACGCCGATACTCGCCGTTCTCTGGAGACGGGAATCAGCACTGACAATATTTATCGCCAGAGTGTCACAAATATATCCCCCGTCACCCAATGGTTCCTCGCCCACACAGGCGAGAAGGAGCGCGTTCGCCGCCTGATTGACTACTACTTCTACCTGTCGGCGAGTTCGCAGGTCTCACAGCCCAGCACAACGGGCCAGGAGTTCGATCACTGGACCGGGACCATCCGAGCCCGAGTCACCGCCGCGACGCTAGGCGTCTCACTCCCCGAGCAACGCTTCAACGTCCGGCACCGAGGCCAATTCGAACTGGCCCTCTCGGCGGAGACAGCGACCCGACTGGTTCTCCATCTGCAGGCGTGGCGGCTCAAACACGGCTCATTCCCCGCGAGTTTCGCCGATCTGATTGCGGAGTCGGGCCCCATAAACTCTCGCGATTTTTTGACCAACGAGTCGTTCAGTTACGAACCGCAAGGCTTCGATCGCGACCTCCAAGCTGAGACGATCATTCTCATCCCGGCCCGGCAACCGCTGCTCTATAGCGAAGGCATAACCGAGCCACGCGGAGTGGAGTTGGCCCCTCCGGACCCGAATGGGAACCCCTCGAATCCCCTCCGATACCAGGCTCGCAACTTCCGCTCGAACCAACCCTCGCACATGCCAACCCCCGTTCCTCCAGCCATCGGCAGACCCGCCAACCCGAACACCATCCGCTTCTCAGTCTTCGGCCAAGTCATCGACGAAGACAGCCTGTACCGACTCCCGCGCACTGACCAAACAGCCGGGGAAGGACACGGCGGAGGAGTGGCTGCGGGAGGTTCCAGTATGTCGCTGGAAGCCGGACCTGCTCCCAGTGGTGAACCCGCTCAACCGGAGCCTCCCATCCCCGGGACCAATCCCCAGTAGGATGGGCAATCCTGCCCGTCCCCTCCGTCAGTGGGACCGCTCAATCCTGCACCCCGCGTCGAGCGCAAATTGACGACGACCGTGCAGCGCTCGCTGGTCAGTTCGACTTCGAACTACGGTCGTGGAGCGACATCGCCTGCGACAGCTCACCGCGATCGACGCTTAACGTCCCGCGCGGATTCCTCAAAGTGGATCGGCATGAGATGTTGGTCTTCGTGGCTCTGGGGAGTGGCTGTGGCAGGCGTACCCAAGGGAAGTATCGCTAGGAGTTCCGTACGATGTTTCATGACCGATTGCTGGCTTTCTATGGGAACGGATGCGAGCAGGGCCAGATACTCCGCTAATGACGCCGCTTCCTCCAATGCCTGTTCCAGCGACTCGGGTGGCTTCGCACGGGACCGTTGGTACTGATGCATACGTGCCACGAGCGACTCCACTTTCTCATCCGCAATGACGCGCTGAGCCGCCACCATCCGCGAACCGCCCATCGCATCGGCTGCCAGCGCGCAGCTCATCCGCAGCATAAGACTGATGAGCGCTCGCGAGGTCACCTGCCGCTCGTTGAGCGCCTGGCGGACTTGGGAGCGAGGAGCCCAGCCCTGGATCAACGTATCGACTGTGAGGGCTTCGCGCACAGCCTTTCGCCACGCTTCCACCGACTCTTCCGGTGACAGCCCAGCCGCTCCCTCCCACCCGGGAACGGGACCAAACTCGGGTGGCTTCCCACTGGGGAACGATTGCACCAATTCAATAAAGGCCAGCACTTCGTCGTCTGTCAGAGGTTCATCGAGTGACTTCTCCGTGATCGTCAATTCGGCGTGGTGTGGAAGTTCCGCCTCTGCAAAAACAGTCTCACTCGGAGCGGGCAACTCGCCACACCCCGCAGTCAGCAGGCACGTCCAGAAAATCCAAGAAGTCCGTTTCATTCGTTCGCTCCAGGGGTGGGTTCGTCGGGCGCGGCCGGCTGCGGGGGCGAGTTCCGTGCGTTCCAGGCTCCGAGAACAATCGGCAGCAGACTGATAATCACGATCAACAGCACGACCTTTTCAAAGTTGGCTTTGACCCACGGCAACTGCCCGAGGAAGTACCCCGCCACGGTCATCGATACGACCCAGCCGATGCCGCCCGCAATGTTGAAGAGTACGAACTGCCGGTAGTTCATCTTGGCCACACCCGCCACGAAAGGCGTAAAGGTCCGCACCAGAGGCGCGAATCGGGCAATGATGATCGCCTTCCCTCCATGCCTTTCATAGAACGCCTTGGCGTGCATCAGATGGCTGTGCTTGATGAATGGCAGCCGCCCCTTGTCGAAAACGTGTACTCCCATCCGACGACCGATCTGGTAGTTCACCGCATCGCCGACGATGGCGGCGGCGCTTAACACGATCACCAGCGGAACGATCGAGAAAATGTCCTGACTCGCGAGGAACCCGGCTGCAAAGAGCAGCGAATCACCGGGCAGAAAGAACCCGACGAGCAGCCCGGTCTCGCTAAAGATGATGGCTGCCAGAACCAGATACCCCACCCACGGTGGCCCCCACAGGTTGACTGCCTTTTGGAGGTTATCGGGATTGGCCAGGCCGATCAGCCACTTGAGCCAGTCGATGACAGTCTGCATGCCGCGTGAGCCTCAACGGGGATTGAAAGACGGAACAAGCGGAGTCCCACTGGTCTCTCCGACTCCGCTTTGGGTCGGAGTTTAGAACACTCATGAAGATCCACTCAGGGCATTCCGATCATTACGAGATGTCTGTCTCCGATCGGAGCGGATCACGACCGATTTCGAGCGATGAGCGGCAAGAACTGCCGCGCGGAAACTCCCTTGACTGGGGGACCAGGCTACGAATTCACTCACTCGATGATCGGTCAGTGAGGACGGCCTTCAAGCGCCGCAGCGCCCGCGTGTGCCGCATGCCCGCGGCAGCCGGGGACAGTCCGAGGAAGTCGGCGGCTTCCTGGTTGCCGAGTTGTTCGGTATGCCTCAACAGAATGATTTCGCGTTCATCATCGTCGAGCAGATCGAGGGCTTCGTGGAACCGCTGTTCCATCTCGCGCCGCAAAGTCTCTGCGGCGGGGGTCAGTTGGTCGTCCTGGATTTGCGCGGCCAGGTCAAGCGACGATTGGTCGCCAAAGCGGGGGGCCTGGAAACCTTGTTCGCGGTCGATGTCTCGGCGCTGGGCGTGATGACGGCGGTGCAGGTCAATGATCCGGTCCTGGGCCAGTTGCCGCAGCCAGATCGGGAAGGGAAGATCGGGCTTTGCGAGATAGCCAGCCAGGCGTTCGCTGGCTTCGAGAAACACATCCTGGACCACGTCACTAGCATCGACCCGCCGAGCCAGACGGCGATCCATCCGCATCTCGACCATCCGCCGCAGGCCGTGGCGATGCCGTTCGAGCAGTTCATTGATCGCTTGAGCATCGCCAGCTCCCACTTGTTGGAGCAGGTCATTCGTGTTGTGAGGTTCTGGCCACATGGTGGGGGTCCGAAGGCAGGAGGAAATTCGAAGTACGAAATGGCGAACAGAGTTCTCGATCTGTTTCTACGTTTGTGCTTCGGATATCGAGTTTGCCGAACGCTACATCAGCGACTCCAAGAGCCTGACGTACATCAGTGCGAACCGGATCACGATGTACCCGATGAAGACTGCGACGCCTAGCCATGTCGCCCAGGCACACATCGCCGTCAGCGCGTTCAAACTGCGACGGGCTTGGTCTTCGAACTCCGGTGACAGGCGGGCCAGCGTTTCTGGAACGGTGCCACTGGTCTCGCCGACATGCACGATCTGGATGAAGTCCTCGGGAAACAGTTGCGTGTTTCCCAAGGCATCACTCAGTTCGAGTCCGTTCATCACGTCTTCGTTGATGCGGGGAGCGGCGGCCTGAAAAGCTCCGTTGTCGGTGGCTGCAAAGCTGGCATCAAGGCTCTCTTGAATCGGGAGTCCCGCTTCTTGAGTCAATGCGAACGACCATGAGAATCTCGCAATCGCAAACGACCTCAAACACGTACCCACCACCGGCACGCCCAGCAGAGACCGATGCAGCACGGCGCGTAATGTCGTCGAGCGCTTGGCCACCTGATATCCGACAAACAGGGCGACCGTAGCCATCACCCAACTGGACAGCCAGATCAGCGATCCGGAGACCCCCTTGAGTCCCAACCCAATGATGCCGAAGGCCTGCGACTCGGGGTCGCCTGGCTTGCCAGAGATCTCGGCAAAATTAATATCACCCAGCAACCAGATCAGAAACGCCACGATGCAGATCGCAGCAACAAGCTGGACCAGTGGCAGCACCATCTGACCGCGAAAGTTCCTTTGCAATCGCAGATTATTCTCATAGTGATCAGAGAGCGAGTGCAGCACCTCCGGCAGAGATCCTGTGCGTTCGGCCACATCGACCATATTCAAAAACAGGTCCGGCCACAGCCCCTCATGACTGCGACAAGCCGATGTGATGTCGCTCCCGCTGCGAATCTGCGTGGCGATGTCCTGCATGTTCCGCCGCAGCTGGGAGTACCCGGACTTGTTGATAGCTATGTCGAACGCTTTGGCCTCGGAGATCCCGGCCCGTAACGTAG
>JANOKO010000787.1:0-5614 GCA_031419335.1 Planctomycetota bacterium | reverse complement strand
TCAAGGCGGTCGTCTTGCGGCACGACGCCGACGGGCCGTTGTACAACCCGAAGATCCTCGCCTTCGCCACGCATTACGGTTTTCGGCCCCAGGCCTGCACGGTGCGGCGTCCGCAAACAAAAGGCAAAGTGGAGAAGGCGTTCTTCTATGCCGAAACCAGCTTACTCAACGGCCGAACTTTCGAGTCCTTGGCACATCTCAACGATGTGACTGCCTGGTGGCTGGTGGCATGAACCACGATGTGACTGCTGGTGGACGCATCAATTCAGCTGCGAATCCTCCACACTAGGTTGATCTTTGGTGGCAGGCTCGCACTCCAATTGGCATTCGAGGTTCGGCCGAGGGCGAACACAAGGAGATCCATCAATGATCGCTACGAACGGTGAACATTCTCGCGTACGATGGAATCGGAATCCGCGACTTTGGTTGTGTCGGAATCGGAAGTGATGTTTAGTGCCTCCTCATGAAAGGTCCCCCAGATGCTCCCCCGCAGACTTGAACCGGAAGTGATGGACACCGCCGAGGAAGCGCAGGATTACGATGCGATGGACCACTCCGAAGTGAATCGGAGGTTTGTCGAGGACTGGGAGGTGGCCTGCCGGGACTTGGCGGGCATCGACAAGTTCAAGGGGAGGGTACTCGATGTCGGGACAGGGACCGCGTTCATCCCGATCGCATTTTGCCAGCGCTTTCCCCAGCTGCGAATCGTCGCCATCGATCTGGCGGAGGAGATGCTGAAGTTGGCGGCTTTGAATATCGAACGCGTGGGCTGTGCAAACCGGATTGAATTGAGACTCGTCGATGCCAAGCGGATTCCTGGTGCCGAGGGAGAGTTTGATCATGTGATCTCGAACAGCATCATCCACCACATTCCACAGCCCATCGATTCGCTGGCTGAGATGGTTCGAGTTCTCGTACCGGGTGGGCTCCTGTTCGTGCGGGATTTGATGCGCCCCGGAACGGAGTCCGAGCTGGAATTATTGGTTCAGACTTACGCCGGAGGTGCCACGGTCAGACAGCGACAACTGTTCCGCCAATCGTTACATGCCGCTCTGACCGTCGATGAGGTCGCGGGGATGCTTGCACAGCTGGGGCTGGAGAGGTCCGCAGTGCGGGCGACCTCGGATCGGCACTGGACCCTGTCGGTCTGCCCGACATGACTGACAAGCGGGTTATTGTGCCCAACTCGGAGCGTCAGATTCCGGGGCTTCAATGGCAGGAGCTTCCTCGGCTGGCAACTCTTCGGTACTTGTGTACTCGATTTTCTGGGCGGGCGCGGATGGGGTGACTGGGGGAGTCGGAGCATGGAAAGCCACTTGGACGGGCAATCGAGTCCGGGTGATCCCCGCTGGTCCCGAGGTGGATCGGGTGATTTCGTTGCGAATCGTGCCCGACTGGAACGGTCCGATGCCGAGGACGGAGAGATTCGTGTCGTCCGACTTGGCAAGCGTCATGCCGCCCTCGCCCAGCGAGGTCCGAGTTTTTGAGTCGTAGGCAGCGAGTCCAATTTTGGCGACACCGACCTGCTGAGCCCGAGTCGCGAGACGAACTTCCGGCAACGTGAGCATACCCGGCAAGGTGATCTCTGGTATGCCGAGGAATGTTTCCGAGTTTGTCGTTCCGATCGAACCCGCACGGGCCTCGACAACAATTTCCGCATCTTCGGCCTTGTCCACCAGCCGAGAGCCGACTTGCAGTAATCGATGACGCAGCGAGGCAATCACGTAAGCCTTATCCACACAGTCCACGTACTTCTCTTCCAGATACACTGCATGTCCAGCAAACGGACGGAAGTCAATCTTATCTAAAGACTGATCTACTGCATTCGAGACCAACATCTGCTCCGTCGAGGAACGAGCGGTGTTGGTGGTCTTTAGATTCGTGCATCCACAGCAGACCGATACAGCCATCACGACGAGCAAACGCGCTGCCCGAGAGACTTGTGCAGGAGACATCGTGCTATCCTGATGGGAGGGTGTTCGAGTATCGCGGAGGGGATCCGTGGGCAATCGCCGAGAACCGGGATTGCAGTGGCAGAAGCCATGAGGAGCCGCGTTGTAGCGCAGAAACCCGGATGGGGTCAAGAGGGATCCGAGCGGCCATTTCGCCATACCTGGCGAAACGGCTTCTGCTCCAGCGGACGAACGCATAGCATGCCATCCCTGAATCCGCGTGATGCCCTTGGCAGGACAGCCTGATGACTGAAGATGACGATACTGAAGAACTCCCCCCCACCCTCAACGAATTGGCGTGGGATCTGGTGCAGCAGGCCCTCAACGTGGCAGACGAGTTGCGGATCGAACCGGTCGATCACGAGAGCGGAGCGTGCATCCTCGATTTTGGGATTGAAGCTCCGGGTTCCATCGGGGCTGGAATTGCGTTGGCTGAGGTATGTCTTGCCAGCCTGGCTCACGTCTCGATTCATCCGGGAATTGTCGCGGGGGTCAGCTGGCCACAGCTCTTTGTCCAGACTGATGCGCCTCTGGAGGCCTGTCTGCTCAGTCAATATGCTGGATGGAAGGTTTCCATCGGAAAATATTTCGCCATGGGATCGGGGCCGATGCGAGCTGCCTATGCTCATGAGCAGATCTTCGGGGAACTGGAATACCGTGAGGATGCCGATGCGGTCGTGGGAGTCCTCGAATCGAGCGAGTTCCCCACGAATGAGGTTGTCGCGGAGATCGCCAAAAAGTGTGGGGTCGAGCCCGATCGCGTCGCATTGCTCGTCGCACCGACCGCCAGCCTGGCCGGGAATCTCCAAGTCGTGGCGCGCAGCATCGAGACCGCTCTGCACAAGTTGCATTCACTCGGTTTTGATATTTCGCGTGTGGAAAGCGGTTGCGGAATGGCCCCCATTCCGCCAGTCGCTGCGGATGACATGGGTGGGATTGGCCGCACGAATGATGCGATTCTGTATGGGAGCAGCGTGACGCTGTGGGTGAATGGGGAGGATGACGATCTCGTGACTCTCGGACCGCAAGTGCCGTCCCGTGCATCCGCAGCTTACGGCAAACCGTTCCTGAAAATCTTCGAAGCGGCTGGGCGGGATTTTTACAAGATTGACCCTTTGCTGTTCAGCCCGGCGGAGGTGGTGATCCACAACGTCGACATGGGGCGGGTTCACGTATTCGGAGGGCTGAACCACGACGTGTTGCGAGAGTCATTTGGGTTCTGAAGCTCTACGGCTCCAAGCAGATTCTGGCTCAAATGCAATTCTTATTGGCGCGATTAGGTCAACTGGTCTGCGCACAGGCGACTCTTCTGGTTGCTCGTATTATGTCGAAGTCGGAGTTCAGTTCTTGACCCCCCCGTATCGGAAGGATACCGTGAGAGGGGTTCGGTTCCGGATTTGACCGAAGTAAAGAGGACGGTCGCCCGGATGCGGCGATGTCGGGGTGCGCAGTGTCGGCGGGAAGCCGGTCACACCCCACATCCACTGCAGTACAGACGGTGCCCAGTGCCAGGAGAACTTCGCATGCTGCGTCCACAGATCACGTTGGGTATCGCTATTCTGGTGAGCTGTTCCTTGATTCTGTGCGCCGTTGCCGCAGATCCGAAGCCCGTGACGAAACCGGGCACAACACCGAAACAGTCGCTAGAGCCGACTCCGCTGGATGAACCCACCCCGGTCGATGAACCGGAGACCATCGTGGAAGAGGATCAGGGTCCGTGGGAAGTCACGGATCGAGTCGAACTGGTGTTCAAAACCCAACTGGCCGTGGCGGGTGACAAAACACTGTCGGCCAAAGTGCTGTTGAAGAATACCTCCGACACAGACATCCCGGGCAAACTGGTGCTGGTCGTGGACGGTTCCTCGATCGAGGGGACGCATCTATTTGAACCGCAGGGACAGTTCACGGAAACCACTCCTTATCTGCAGATGATTCCGGCCAAGCGATCACTCGACTCGGGTGATGAATCCGCGGCCAAGACGCTCATTCTGACGACCCCCGAGACGACGGATAAACTGGATCTGGGAGAGGCCACCCTGCGCTGGCGGGCCTATACTCTGACGAAACCTGCGGGGTTGGACATCGATCCCCCTGCGGACGATAAGCAGGTGCCGGGCAAGGGGTACACCTGGGGCGAAATGCGGCGGGTGATGTCGGTGCAGGACAATGCGACTGTGGCTCTGGTCGAGAAACATAACGGTGCGATTTTGGGGACGGGAACCTCTGAAGATGCCAATGGCAAACTGGTGATTCGAGTGTTCGCAGCTCAAGGCGGCATGTCCCGGAAAATACCGGGTAGTATTGAAGGGGTGCCCGTGGAATTGACCGTGACCGGGACGATCAAGGGTGGGCCAGCACTGTCTCGAGTCATCTTGAATGAGGGGCAAGCCTTGCTGCCCTCGGTCGCCACTCCGGAGGCCGATGCTTTGGCAGCGAAGATTCCCGGCGGTGCTAGCGCTTCGGCGTTTGCGGCACCTCAAATCGGTCCCCCGACTCGGCGGTTTACTCGTCCAGTCCCGATCGGAGTCTCCTGTATCAATCAGACGGGTGTCTGTGCCTCGGGGACTTTAGGTTGCCGCTGCATCGGTCGCGACGGAAAGTTCTATATCCTCAGCAATAACCATGTGCTGGCGGAAGAAAACGCGAGTGCGATCGGCGACGCCATCTGCCAACCGAGCCCCGGTGATAACCTGTGTGCGATCGTCCCCGGAGATGTGATTGGCACGCTGCGTGATTTCCAGAGAATACAATTCTTTGCCTCAGCGGCGGGGATTGCGTCCGCTCCCGTGAACACCATGGATGCCGCCGTGGCGCTATCGCCGATTGGCATGGTGGATGTATGTACTCCGGCGGGAGCCTATGGAACCCCGGCTCGCCTGCCGCAGGAAAACTATGTCGTCGGCATGGCTGTTCAGAAGCAAGGCCGCACGTCGGGATTCACCAAAGGCAAAATCTACTCGGTCAACGTCGAGGCCGTGATCAATTACGGAACCCCCGGACTGGCACGCTTCCGAAATTGCATTGATGTGCAAACCCAGTTTCGATCCCCAGGCTTCGGAGCCCCCGGCGATTCCGGATCGCTGGTGGTCACGATCGCTGATCGACGCCCGGTGGGGATCTTGTTTGCCGGGGGAGGGTTTGACACCTTTTTGAATCCGATTAGCCCCGTCCTGAATCGATTCAAGGTCGGGGTCGACGATGGAACGGGCGCAGCTCCGATTCTTGGGTCGGGCCGGATGGGTTCCGCCACCGGACCCGTCAAGCAGCACAATAACGTGCTGCCGTTTTAGCAGTCCTGAGATTCCCTGCTCAGGCGAAGTCTTGCCAACCCTGCGCCTCGAAGGCGATCAGACGGGCCTCCAGTGTCGACTGGATTTCGTCCCGCCGTGATTCGCCGATGACTGTCGTGCCATCGAGCTCCCGGACATAGAACACGTCCAACACCTGATCGAGGTGAGTCGCGATCTTGGCCAGCTCGACAGAGAGTCGTAGGTCGTAGATCGCCTGCGACACGCTGTAGAGCAGCCCCGGACGGTCGTGCGCGAAGACTTCGAGGATTGTGCGCGAATCGGAGGATGTGGTGTCGATGCGAACACGGGTCGGCATCTCCGATCCGGCGGCTGCAAGACGATCCGCGCCGTACCGCCGGTTCTTGCGAAACA
>JANOKO010000786.1:0-5066 GCA_031419335.1 Planctomycetota bacterium | reverse complement strand
GCCAGTTGGTGATTACCTTGCGCCAACTGCAACTTGAAAGCTGTCGCCCAATCTGGCTGGGGCTGACTCAGGAACCGCAGGATTTCATCGACCAGGACATGCTGGTCAGTTTCCGGCTCCCAGTTCGAGCCGATCCGCAGGTCAGGCATCTTCAGTAAATCGGCATGCAACAGATGACGTGGATCGGCTTCTTTCGCATCGGTCATCGTATGTGGATCGAGCAGGTCGCGAATCTCCTGGACAGAAAGCATCAGACAGGCAATGGCCATCTGCACCTCGAAGGACGTGTGCTCTGTGGCCAACTCTTGCAGCTCCTGCATCACCGGGGTGTGCCTTGCCTCGATCTCTGCTCGCAACTCGACCGCAGCCTGGGGGAGATAATTCTGGGCCTCAGATGTCGCTGCTCCCGAATGCTGTCCAAGCCACCGCTGAGCAAACGTCGTCGCTTGCCGCAGGTAGGCCCGGATTTCTGGTTGAGCCCACTGCAGTTTGTTTTCGTCTGACTGATTCATCGCCAGCAGCGACGAGATGGCATCAACATCGGACTTCACACGGGCCAAGACCGCCCGTCGATCCGCCAGTACGGCTTCCATAAGAGGCTGACCCAGGCGAAGGGCGATCTGCCAATTCACCCAGTTCAAGGATGCTTCAGGGGACTTCTGGCTGGTTCCCGCCCGCAGACTCCAACCGGTTTTCTGAAACAGGGGAGTGGCGTTCTGATACGTCATTCCCACTGTGTCGGTCGATTCCTGCCATCGGGTAATATCCGCTTGCAGCGTTGAGAGTTGATCGGAATAAGGGAGGTTGGCGCTCGTGTGTTTGAAGAGTCCCGGAAAGACGCCTTGGATACGTTCTCCATAGGCACCGATCCGAGAGCAATAGTTGTAAAGTTGGATCGTGCCATCGCACAGATCGAAATCCCGGAGGATTGCTGCCGCTCGCGTGGCGGGAGCAATGATCGCGGGACGCAACGTGACAGCCCTCACCAGTAAAGAGAGTGCCAAAGACCACTCCTGTCCGGCAGGTCGGCTTCCCGATGGAGGACGAGAATCAAGATCCTCCTGCAACAACCCCGCCAATTGCCCCTTGGGAAACACCAGTGCGTGACCATAGGTCCATGCACGAATCAACCAGGAGGGGACAAACGGACGTGGAGAGGAAGACCGCGCCTCGAGACCCCGAGCTAAGTGGTAAGCCAACCCAGGTCGGCCGACGTGGATCAAGTGGAAAATGAGGTCGGGGATTAACTGTGCACGATCCGCTTCCGGGCCATTCAGAATCTTGGTGGCCAGGCTGGCCGTCGGACCACGGGCATCTGTGAAGCGCGCTTCCGCCAGTAACCGCTCGGCCAAGGGGGATGGAACGAGTGGAGTGGTCTCGGAGTCGGAAGCCGGTCTCCGAGGAGTCGGCGAGGCTTCCCGACTCAGTAGCAGATCTTCGTCGTCGACTTCGTCGTCGAAAATGCTGGAGGATGATGCCGCAGATGCAGGCACAACCGGAGGCTGGGGCGGCGAGGTCACCACGCGCAACGAGGGCGTATTACCCGTGGGATCGGATCGGCACGGCTCGACCTCGTCGAACACCGAATCAGCGTCAGTATCGCGGATCGTACGGACCGGGGTGATGCATGTCGCTTCCGCGTTGATCACGGGAGTCGCTGTCGTTTGAGCGTAGATCGCCTCATCGATTTGAGCCGCAACTGGCAGAGTGTTACCGGAGAATTCGGATGTAGGATCGACGGGGATGGTCAGCAGGGCGCTGCTGTCGGAGTGGGAATTGGCCAAGGGCCGCTTGAGTCCTGAGGGGCGAATCTCGGATTGGTTGAACGAGACGGCCACCCCCGGGGGAAGGGCACTGGATTCCTCCAGGACGTGCGTGCTTGGTACGAGCAGTGAGCCTATCTCTAGTGGAAATGGCTCCCCGCCTTCGACCACTCCGGCGGGCGTGAGTGGTGCTTCGAAGGGCACTTGCTCCGCACACTCTAAGGCAGTATTCGGAAGGGACTTGTTCAGAGGGAAAGTGATGGATTCCGTATCGAGAATCACGGTCTGCGCCGTGGCATCCAACGCATCCAGTCGCCCGCGCATGACAGCAATCGCTATTGGGCGTCCCAGGTGAGTCTCGATCGATCGATTCAATTCCGTCCATTCGGCATCCGGCAACGTCCCCCGCTCGCGAATCATTCGCAATAGATCGCACCACGGGTGAGTGCCGTCCGCCAAAGATCGAATCTGACCGCGATCATGGTTCAGTCCTTGTGAGGCAATCAGCTCTCTCGCTGTCAGCTGAATCTTTTCCAACCCTGTGGGACTATGTCCATCGTGAGTCTGGATCAGGAGCACTTTCCGGGCGACATCCGTGGCGCGTTTAGCGGTCTCGCGGTACGTCAATTCGGCATCGATCTCAGACACCGAATGATAAAGAGAAAGACTCGATTCATCGGACGGGGAATGGAGTGGAGAGATCAGACTGCGGACTTGCTCCCGGAACCGCTGGAGATCCTCCCACACCAGCCTGGACGGGGGCCACCCCGTCTCATCGAGTCGATCCGCTTCCGTCAACAACAGGTCGGCGAGGCTGCGCCCCGACTGTCGCAATTGCTGAAGGCCGTTTCGGAGTGTCTCGGTTTCGATGGACATTGCATGTTCCTGCTCAGACGAAGTCTCAGTCCAGCGACTGACCCTGTCATCAGATGTCGGAAGGAATGAGACTTATTCTGCGGCGATCGAATGGATATTGTCGCCTTCGACCAGATCCAACTCTCCGGGCCGAGATCGACCCCGAGTCACGCGCGACGGCGCGGGAACGCTGCCCTCGTCCGTCGTCGCATCCAAGAGAGAGTCGATCAACGTGCGGTAGACAGCCAACTGCACATCGGGGGACTGGAATGTGTTGACCACCGCAGCCATGGAAGGCAGGTTGGTCAGAAGTCGTCGATATTGTCCGTTGCTCATGTGACTCACCTTTCACGTGAGTGAGGCTCCAGTCTCGAAACTGGAACATCACATCTCAATCCAACAGGGGAGAAGCAGATTCTGTCAGGGATACTTTTCCGCGAGCGATGGCTGTCGAGATTTGTGACCCGAAAGACTGTTGCACTTCTGCCATCGCGGTCGTCCACTCGTCATCCGTGAGTTGCTCAAGAGCATCGACCAGGACGACAAGCCGGCAAAGTGGATGACGGCCTTCTCGCACTTCGTGGATGAGTTCGGACTCTTCCCAGGGAGCCCGTGTGATCCGTTCCGTCGCCTCGTTCCTCGCTGCCAAAACGGGATCCAACATCGACTCGCAACCGACAGGTACGCTCAAATGAGCAACCGCATTGAGTCGCTGAGTGGCTTCCTCCGCCCATCGGCACACGGAAAGTCGGTCGCGAAACTCGTCCCCCGCTGACCTGCTGGCCGGTGCGACAGCAGACGAAGTCAGTCCCAAGTCGTTCCGGATACTCTCGAACTGCTCTCGATAGTCCTCCAGGGAGTGATCCAACTCTGTGCGGGGGAAGACCTCCGAGTTTTGCAGTGCAATTGCTGTGGCTCGCATCTCCGCAGACAGCGCGGACCGGGAGCGAGTCCATTGCTGAACACGCTCTTCAAGTTCCGCGACGTCTCGATTCACGAGTCACTCCTCTAGAATCACGAATGCACTGCCCGGAGGGGCCACGCGGGGACAGCTTGCCCGCCGCTGTGAAGGACTGGAGTGCAGGCTTGTCTCGCTGGTGGTCGCTGACAGACCTGGCTGACCAGCGTCATCCGTGGAACGGACTGGCTTGCCAACCGGATCAGGGCTACACCTTGGGGCGCACGGCAGCAGTCATCGGAGCCGGGGCGAGGGCGGCGGGACGAGCGACTTCGGGAACGATGCGGGCCGCCGGTCGTTCGTCGGCTTCGCCACCGACTTTGCACCGACCGTTGAACGACGATCCTGATTCGACATTCAGACTGCGGGTGACAATGTCCCCGAAAATCTTGCAGGTGGCCCGAATCGTCAGCGAGCCCTTCGATTCAACAGTCCCAGTAATGAGCCCGGCGACTTCGGCTTCTGCGGCGAGAATGTTCCCCTCGACGTTGGAGTCCTTGCCGAGGATCAGGCTGCCAGTCGTCCGGATGTCCCCCTTGACGGTGCCATCCATTCGCAAGTCTTCGTGGGAGATGATGTTCCCTTCGATGACCGTGCCAGCTGAGATGTAGTTCTTGGGGGCCTTGGGGGCGCGATCTTCCATATGCGCGACAGGGGCGGGTGCGACGGGAGCGGGTGGAGTCATGGGAGCGTGCTTTCCTTGGGGAGTTTTGTTTCCGAACATGGTGCCTTCCTTCTGTTTCCTGAATCACTGACGGGCTGCGTACTCCCACCATGAGAGACTGCGTGCTATTGGACTGGAATTGCAACTGGCGTACGGACTCACCAGATTTCGGACTGTTTTCAACGTCGGATTGCCGAGGACTGCGGGTGAAAGTGGTTCTTCCGATAAACCGGTCACAAACCGCCCGAGGACGTGTTTGGGGACAGGGTGACAACATCCGTTACCAGCCTGTCTACAGGGTGAAACACATTGACTCGCTGTTGCCGATTTGCCACTGTGGCGAGCGCATGTTTCTTATTCTCAACGTTGGTTTCAGTCGGAAGAGACGCTCCGGAATGGGTTTTGTGCCAGACCACCGTCTGGATCGCTCCCCCGGTTTTGTCCCCTTCCCAGGTACTCTTCATGCCCGACATCGACTGCCCGCATTCATCGAGCGCTAGATGTACAGACCCGACCGCATGACCCCGCTCCCGACGCTCCACAAACAGCAGATGCACCCCCCGCCGGAAGGCCACTCCCTCTGCCGACCAACGCCGGCTTTCGGAGTCGGTTCCTTCTGCCATCACTCGGGTGCCCGATTGATACAAACTCATGGAGCCGACGACCTTGGCAGTGACCGCATCACTGGTGTCACAGACTGTCCAATGGGTGTTCGAGAAGTCTGACTCAACATACAGACGATCGAATCGATGAGACCGGCAGCGCAAACCCCGCTCCCGACCCAGTCGATAGGCCATCCCCACCGCCAACAGGATCAGAATCCCAT
>JANOKO010000785.1:0-2887 GCA_031419335.1 Planctomycetota bacterium | reverse complement strand
CTCGTGGCACCACCCTTGCGAGCCTCTTTGAGGTCTTTGTTCCCCGCGAACTCTATCTCGGCCAGATCGCCAAACGCCCCCAGCATTTGCATGGGGAATTCGCCTCCCTTAAACAGAGGCGTGAACCAGCGGCCCGCGCTCGATTCGGTATGGGTGTTGTGACTGCGACGCCACTTCCAGAAGAAGTCGCGGATCTCGCCGACGTTCGACCCGCCGGAGATGTACTCCAGGCTCTTGTCGTACATCGTCATCGCCACTGACCCGGCGATCGGCTCGCCGCTATCATCGGTCAGGGTCAGCTCGACTGTGGCTTCCTGCCCTGGCTTGTAGCTCTCCGAGGAGGGCTTGACCGCCACGTTGATCGTCCGCTTCTCGGGGGGCACGATCACCTCGCGAATCGCCGTATGAATGCGGCCATGCGCGATCGTGACGACCTCCACGAAGAAGTTCGGCATGTCCTTTTTGGCGATCTCCAGCTCGCTGGTCGTCGTCTTGCCGTTAATGGAGATGAGGCGCGGACGTCCCTTGTACGTGCCATTCGAGGGACGCTCAAAGACTAGCACCGTCGACCCTTCCAGGTTCGTCGTGATTTGGAACTGCGCCTTCTCACCCGGCTTGTACTCCGCATTCTGGCTGGTGATCTCGATGTCATTGAACCGGAACTGCGCGTCATCGACCCCTACGCCGCGAATGTAGAATAGGTGGCCGCCCTCGATCTTGTGACCTTCGGTATCAGCCACGGTCAGCGAGAGCCGGTACTGCCCGGCGGCTGTGGCTTTGATCTGTTGCGAGACGTGGCCGTCCTCGCCGATGTTCAGCTCCCACGTCTGGGCGACCGCTTCGACCGGCTCCCCATCCTCTTCATAGGCGATCCGCAGCAACTTGAGTTGAGCCGGTCCGACGACGGGTGAGCCGGAAACGGTGCGGGCCTGGAACTCGGCCTTGATCGTGTCGCCGGTGTGGTAGTAACCGCGATCGGTCCACGCGAAGACCTTGAACGGTTCGCGAGCGACGAGGACTTCGCCGCTGCCGGTGATCACGCGACGTGAATCATCCACGACCTCTGCGGTGATCTTATATGCGTGGTCTTCATCCCCATGCAGGGCCTTGGCCAGCGCGGTGTCGATCGGCACGGTCACAGTGCCGTCCGGTCCGATCTCGGCCTCCATGTCGACGACCAGTTCCGGTGGCTCGGGGTTCCATCCGCCCCACCACGGACGCGGACGGTAACAGCCCCACCTCGCGAAGCCCGGGTACCAGTCGTAATCGCCGCCGAACCACCAGTAGCCAGAGCCATAGAGCCAGTCCCAACGAGCTGCGGGATACCAGCGGCTATCGTGGGCGGAGCGTTCGACTTTGATGTTGACTTTGGCGTTGGTGACGGGAGCGCCGAAGTAATACTTGGCTGTGACTTTGGCCTCGATCTTCTCGCCGAGCATGACTGGCTTGTCGGGGCCTTTGACGGTGACTTCGAACTCGGGCTTCTTGTATTCCTCGACGCGGAAGGAACCGCCGCCGCCCACATGCGGATGCTGGATGCCAAAAGAGTATGCCCCCAGCGGTGCCCCGGCGGGCAAGGCGTACTCGCCCAGCACGCCGCCGAATTCGTCGGTCGTCAGATCCTGGTTCGAGACCTCGGTCCCCTGCGGATCGTGGATCAAGACACGAAGCTTTTGCCCAGCGAACGGGGACTGGTCGGGCTGATCATACTTGGCCTGCCCCAGCCAGATCTTGAACTTGACGGTCTGAGCGGGCCGGTACACGGGCCGATCGGTGACGGCGTACGCCTTGTTCTCGTTCAGCTCATCCCAATTGTGGTGGCCCATCCAGACATGATTGAACCCGAGGTGGGCCAACCGACCATCCTTGGTGCGGGCGACCGTGATCCACTGGAAGTTCTGATCGAGGAGCTTGGGGTCGGGCGTGAGCTGGCCTTCGGCATCGGTGAACTCGGCGAAGTTCTTGGTGACGACATTGTGGCGTTTGGCCTTGTCGTCGTAATCATGCCGCCAGCCGAAGAACTCCACGTTGGCCTTAGCGATCGGCTTACCGGTCTCGGCGTCGGCCACGTAGTACCAGTGCCCTTGGTGAATTGGCTTCCTGACGATGATCGTGTCATCGAGCCAGACAATGATTCGGCTGACGTTGCCATCGCGCAGCTTCGCCTCGACGAGGTACGCCCCGGCCTTCTCCAGCGGAGTGTCGATCGTCTCGCGGCGGTCGAAGTGTTCGGGTCTCGGCTTGAGATCCGCCGCCCATTTGACAGCGTCCCCTTCGAGGTACTTCTGCTGGTTCTGCTCGACTATGCGATGACCGATGTTGTCGATCTGCATCTCGTTCCAGTCAAGATTCTGCGGATTCGTCTTCAGGTACTTTTTGACATCTTCGAGAAGCGTCGCAATCTTGATGCGGCGAGCTGTGAAGTCGACGCGGGTGCCATTGCGAAAGATGTAGTCGAGGGTGGCCTTGGTGCCAGCGGGCTTCGTTTGAGTGTTATCAAACCGGCCCCAGTTGCCGACGATCTGGGCGAGGGCTTGCTTGCGGCCCTCGTTGTTCCCGAAGCGGTTAATCACCTGGCCCCAATACTCGGCAGACTGGTTGTACTGCTGGCGATCGCTGGCGATGCGGGCCAGCATTTCGAGAGCTTCAGACGCGTGGTGATCGGTCCCATCGGCCAGCCGTTTCAGAATCGAGATCGGGTTGAATTCATCGGGCAGCGTCAGCCGCTTGGCCCCCGTCGCGAGGCGGGCAATCGTCTCGGTGTCCTTAAGAGTCTTGACAGCGAACGGGTTGGCAGCTTTATCGCCGTCCTTTTCATCAGCCGGATCATCGCCGGGAAGTGAGATGCCCCCTTCGCGAAGCGTCTGCACACCGAACTGTCCGTGCA
>JANOKO010000784.1:0-1366 GCA_031419335.1 Planctomycetota bacterium | reverse complement strand
CGGCCTTGCGGAGCATTTCGTCCACCGGACGGGGGTGCAGGAACACCACGACTCCCAAGCTGAACGAGACTGGCCAACTGGCGTCCTTGACCATGGCCCGCAGTTGATCGTGGACTCGCTTGGCCACGACCTGTGTGTTCTCGGGGCTGATCTCCGGGAACATGAGAGCAAATTCGTCGCCTCCCAGTCGGGCGACCGCGTCATAGCTGCGGACGCTCTGGCGCAGGCGTTTGGCTGTGGCGATCAGCAGCTCATCACCCGCGAGATGGCCGCGCGTGTCGTTGAAGAGTTTGAAGTTGTCACAGTCAATAAAACCAATGGCGATGGAACCTCCCATTCGGGTTCCGCGATTGAGTTCATTCTTGATCCGGTCGACAAACCCGCCGCGATTGAGAACTCCCGTGAGGGCATCGGTCCCCGCCGCGAGATGGGCCATTTCGATCGTCGTGTGCAAACGGTTGGAGAGCAGCCCGAATGCCAAGGCGATCGATGTGCCCAATATGGCTGACGGATGGTCCACTTTGCCGAGCGGCATCAATCCGAGTAAGGGAAACGCATACCAGCCGAGTACGGAGGTGAGCGAGGAAAACACCGCCCCCGGCCAGCCCAGCATCCAGGACGCCGCCGCAATCTGCGGCAGCGACAACGCAATCGCGACAGCGGGCAACCCCAATTGGGTTCCCAGCAAGGAAGAACAGAGCGGAAGCAGAAAGAACACCGTGTAAATCAACGGCGTATAGTCGCTACGTGTCAGTCGAGGCGTGTTCATCCGACATCTGGCCTCATGTGTCGCCGGGTGGCCTACTCCCCGCGAGCGAATTTCTGGAACCTGGCTCGCAGATCCTGGGTGAGCGGCCCCGGCACTCCGGCTCCAATGGTCCGTCCGTCAATCCCCACCACGGCGATGACTTCCGCCGCTGTGCCCGTCAGGAAGCACTCGTCGGCGGTGTAGACATCGTGCCGTTGCAGGGTCACTTGTTGTACCGGAATCCCAGCCTGCTCAGCCAGTTGAATCACGCAGTTTCGGGTGATTCCTTCCAAGATTCCGGCATCAGGCGGGGGGGTCTTGAGGACGCCGCGCTTGACGATGAAGATGTTGTCACCCGTGCATTCTGCGATGTCGCCCTTGTGGTTGAGCATCAGAGCCTCTTCGCACCCGACATCGGTCCCCTCGATCTTGGCCAGGATGTTATTCAGGTAATTCAGCGACTTGATGCGTGGGCTGAGGGCACCCGGATGGTTGCGGAGCGTGCTGGCGGTGATGATCTTCAGCCCCTGCTGATACAGCTCTTCCGAGTAGAGCTTGATTGTGTCGGCAATCACGATGACCTGCGGATTGCTCGTCTTGCGGATGTCGAGCCCTAGC
>JANOKO010000783.1:0-2315 GCA_031419335.1 Planctomycetota bacterium | reverse complement strand
GGTCGGCCACCACTTCGGGCGTGAATTGCGGGAAGGCATCCTTGTCTTTCGTCAGCTCGGGATGGTGGTCCAAACGCAGCCAATGCTGCATGAAGTCGCGGGTCTTGGCCCGCGCCTTGGGAGACTGCAACATTCGCTCGGCCCAGCCCGTAATCTGCTCGCGTGTGTGCAATTGCCCCCTTCCCGCCGCTTCACGCAATCGCTGGTCGGGGATCGAATCCCAGAGCGACAAGGCCAGCCAACTGGCGACAGCGTAATCGTCGAATGCACCCCTGTGGACCTCCCGAGTCAGGAATTTCGATGTCAGTACAATCAGCGTAATCGTGCTTCGTGTCGCGGTTTCGATGTCGTTCCCCTCGACAAAGAATTGTTCGATATAGAACATTCGTTCTTGATCGCTGAGCGGTCGACGGAATGCTCTCTCCGCGAACTTGCCACAGAACTCCTGCACTTTGAGAGAGTGATCCCCAGCATCTGCTTTCGAATGACTCAGGCGGTCAAGATTGTCCACCACCGCAGCAGCAACTTCGAGTGCCGCCTGCGTCGTGGCGTCGAACCACTCCTTCGAGGCGGCACTGCCGCGTTCGTAGCCTCGGCTGCGGTCATCCGGCGGGAACGTGGTATTGAGGACGAACGTGCGGGGGCTCCACTTCGGCGAAAGGCAGCGCTCGGGGATGACTTCGATCGGTCGCAGGGGCGGCTTCCATTTGAGTCGGATGGATGCGGTCTTCTCTTTGAACTTGAAAAACTCCAGTCGCAGCCGGTACGCACGACCCGCGAGCAGTCGGACCGACTCACGATACTCGCGCTGATCCCCAGACCTCACCGAGGCGTCGATCAAGGGGCGCTCACTGTCATTCAGATGCAGCCGGGCCCCGTTCTCAGTCTCGACGATCAGTTCATAGATCCCCGTTTCAGGCGGAAGCAGAGACCCTTCCCACTGGATCGAAAACTCCTCTTTGCCGATCTCTGCGCCGGGTGATTCTTCCCCAAACTGGAAATCGACTCGTGGGTCCGTACGTTCGAGAACGCGCGACTCCTTCCGCTGTCGCCGCTCTTTATAATACTCAGCTTGCAGTCCCCGGTCGTCGCTCCAGTCCCGCTCGCTGTCAAAGCTCTCGATGAGATCAGCGACCGCGTTCTCATACTGCCGAACGGTCAGATGCGACCATTCCACGTGCGCCGGACGGTTCCGTTCCTGCGCGAGAATCGAATAAAACGTCTCGTGGATGTAGGCTGCGACCTTTTCCGCATCCGGTGCCGCACACTTCTGGGTCTGGTCCTCGGGCATCGTCTCATGAATGAGTTGGGACAGCTCCTTCAACGACCGATCTCCGACCAGTGGAGCCCCCACTTCCTTGGTTCCCTCGCCCTTCACGCCATGGCAGCGGGCACATTGTTGTGCATAAATCTGCTCGCCCGTGAGGTCGTCCGATTGAACGCCAGAATGGAGCCACAACCCGCACAGCAAGGTCAAGAAAGGCAACCGCCGTGCGGTGTGGAATGACATGGCGGGGCTCGGTGGGCGGGTCGAGGCGGGAGCAAGCGTGGTTCGGTTGACGTGATCGCTACGGAGTATGCGCTACGGACCATGGTCCTACTCAATGGGGTCTGATGCAAGGAGGGCATGTCAGAGACACAATGGATTTCAGCATTGAGGTCTACCTCTCTGGAAACGGCACCGTGGTCATGTTCCCATATCCGCCCGGCCACTCGGTGGTGATGGTGGTCTCGAACGCCTCACCCTTCTCGGACACGCGGTTCGCGGCGAAGTCGGCTTCGGTGGCGACCCAAATCTTGAGCAGGAACTTCCCGCCGGGAATGCGGCGTGCTTTCTGCGAAGTATTCGCCAGCCTCCGGGCCAGCTCCGAGCCGCGCTCCAGCGACAGCGACATGTGCTGCTGCCACAGATGGCGGTCAGCAGCAATGCCCCGGTCGCCGACAACGAGCGGGGACTTGGCCCAGCCCTTACCATCGGCGGGATAGACCTCGGCCCGCAGGACGAACTTGCCGTACTTCGCCGGGATGTCTGTGATCTTCAGCCACGCATCGGTCGCCCCGACCACAAACGGACTCGGAGCCGGGATGTCTTCGGCCTTCTGGTACGTCCCCTGTGCCGACGCCGAGTAGTCGGTCAGGAATGCCCTGAACTGCTGGTAGCTGCGGTCCCCGATGACCATTTTCTGACCGCCGCCGTGCTTGACCTGCATCGTGGGCTTGGCGATGACGAGGCTCTTCTCGGGAGCGTCGACATCGATCAGATCGTGATCGAGCAGTATGGCCAAAGTTGCCGCCGGGTCGTTGGGGACGATCCA
>JANOKO010000782.1:0-7556 GCA_031419335.1 Planctomycetota bacterium | reverse complement strand
AGTCCCGGAAGAACCAGGTTCGCCGTCGGGCGGCCCGCTTCGGCGTAGGCTTGGTTCGTGCCGTTCGTCGCAGCTGTCAGAATCTGCGGGATGGTCTTGCCCGCGTACATGTTGAGTTTGTCGTGATCGTCTGGTGCGGCGACCTTGGGGAGTGAGACCGGTGGGGTCGAGGGGTGCTCGACGATCAGGTTCGTGATCAGCTTATCCTTGGCTCCTTCCTGGTGCTGCTGGCCGCGGCTGTGCAGGTCGCGAGTGTTGACGACGGTCAGCGGGAAGGCCCCTCGCTCATGCTTGCCGAGGCTCTCGGCCAGCAGTTGGTCGTACCATAGGCCGACCGCTTCGAGCCGCTTGCCCCACGTCGAGAGGATGCGGGTCTTCAGGCCCTTGTCGCGTTCGAGCAGGTGACACACGGCCACATAATCGAGGACCGGGTTGTCGCCCTGCGGTGCTGTCTTGAAGCGCTCGGTCATGTCGGCGGCCCCCTGGAGCATGGCCTGGATGTCGACGCCCAGTACCGCCGCTGGATACAGCCCCACCGCCGTGAGTACCGAAAACCGCCCACCGACGCCGTCCGGAATCGGGAACACATCCGGGTACTTCGCCGAGTTCGACACATCGCGCAGCTTG
The DNA here is from genome assembly GCA_031419335.1 of Planctomycetota bacterium. Classification (GTDB taxonomy): domain Bacteria; phylum Planctomycetota; class Planctomycetia; order Planctomycetales; family Planctomycetaceae; genus TH-plancto1. The sequence goes on along the minus strand of JANOKO010000782.1, from coordinate 6,929 downwards.
CCGACCTCGCCCGTGATCGGCACGATCAGGTTGCGGGCCAAGTCCGATCCGGCCCCGTAATAGTGTTCGAGAGCGTTGCGGAAGATGCGAAACGCGGCTGCGGTTTCGAGCGTGCCGCCCGACTTGCTGATGACGCAGATGCCCCATCGCTCGGCCAGTTCCTTTGGGTTCTGGCAATGAGAGCTGAGCAATTGCAGCAGTCCGTGGACCGCGTCGTTATCGACATTGTCCCCCTCGAAGTACAGACGCGGCGACCCGCCGCGCTCGGACCTCGCCAGGTCGTTGTGATACGGATGGCACACCGCCTCAAAAATGGCCCGCAGGCCCATGTACGACCCGCCAATCCCCAGTGACACGAGCGTGTCGATTTGGTCGCGCAGCCGCTTGGCCGACGCCATCATCCGCTCAAGCAACCGGTCGGCCCCACCCTCGAGCAACTCGGTCGGCAATTCGATGAACCCCGCATCAAGCGGCTGCTTGTCCGCCGGGATTTTTCTGTTCTGCCGCAAGTCAGCGACATCAGCGATCGTCTCATCCCGTGCGGCTTCAATCGCGGCCTGTAGTCCCCGCAAGGCTGCTGGCTCAATGAATCTCAGAGCAGCAGTGGGGTCGTAACGCAGGGTGTGGGGCATGAGAATCTCTCGGTGTGTGTGTGGTTCCGTCGCTGGCAAAGTGACACCGAATCGTGGTGCAACCCGCGCGAGCGACCTCTCGAAGAGGAGATGTATCCCGTGAATGAGTGAAATGCCAGAGTGGGCCGTATCCCCAACAAACGGGTTCTTCGACCAAAACACTCGGCTACCAACGGAGCCTTGAGTGAACCTGCCGGGATATACCGTACCCTAATCCATGCGTTGAAGTATCGCAAATCGACCGATCGGCCTGAGCCATTTTCAACCCCTTCCTGGTTGCAGAGGCTCGCATTTCGGCGCACAATGAAGCTCCCCTGTGGTGGCCCCGCCGCTGTACTGCTCACTGGACCGACCTGCATATGTCAATGCCGCAGCACGAAAGCATCGACATCACCTTCGCGGTTCCTTTCAGGCACCGGCTGCGACTGACATCCGATGTGTTTGGAAGGGAACTCCCGGTACTGCTCGATCTGTTCGAGCGGTCGGGCGATCAATTACCGCGTGTGCAGTTTTGGATCGACGAGTCTGTGGCCAAGGCGGACCAGACACTCGTACCGCGTATCGAGACACTGATCCGGGAATCCAACGAGCGGTTCACGTCCACTGGCCCGATTCAATTCGCGCCCGGTGGCGAGGCCGTCAAGAACGACATCGACGCACAAAAGCGGATGCTGCAGGCCATCCACGCCGATGACCTCGACCGTCGCAGCTATGTCGTCGTGATTGGCGGCGGTGCCGTACTCGATGCGGTGGGGTTCGCTGCGGCGATTGCACACCGGGGGATTCGGCTGATCCGTTTGCCGACGACCACGCTGGCCCAGGCCGATTCAGGAGTGGGGGTCAAGAACAGTGTGAACCTGTTCTCGAAGAAAAACTGGCTGGGGACATTCGCGGTGCCGTGGGGTGTGATCAACGACGCCAAGTTGCTGGCCACCCTGCCCGATCGAGACTTCCGCTGCGGGTTCTCAGAGGCAGTCAAGGTGACGGTCCTCAAAGACCGCGAGGGATTCGACGAAGTATGCCGCCTCGCCCCACGTATCGGTCAGCGCGATATGACTGCCGCCCTGCCCGTCATCCGCCGCTCGGCACAACTGCACCTGCAACACATTACACAGGGCGGCGACCCATTCGAGATGCAGGAGGCTCGCCCGCTCGACTTCGGCCACTGGTCGGCGCACAAGCTGGAGGTGATGTCGAACTTCGACCTCCGTCATGGCGAGGCCGTTGCCATCGGCGTCGCGGTCGACACGCTCTACAGCTCACTGGTCCACGGTTTCCCACGCGAGGATGCCCAGCGCTTGCTCAAGGCGCTGAGCGACTTCGGACTCACTCTCGATCACCCGGCGCTGCACGACACCTGGACGCTGTTCCGGGGATTGGAGGAGTTCCGCCAGCACTTGGGTGGTCGGTTGACGCTGACGATGCTGTCGAGCGTCGGGCACAAACTCGATGTGCATCAAGTCGACAAGCCGAAGATGTTGCGGGCCATTGAAGAGGTCGCGGAGTTCGCCCACCGGAACAGCCGAGTGGCGCAGTAGAAGCCGAGAGACTTTGGCTCACTCGATTCATGCACCTTGAGACGGAAGATGTCTCACGACTCTGCGACAGTGCCCCCCCCCTCAATTCCATAGAAGGCATGCATGATGCGTACCGACAAGATTTCCCGTTGTATGTGTCTGGCCACAATGCTGCTGGCGGGGTCAACGCTCTGCGCTGCCGACAAGCCGCAATACGAGGTCGGCGAATTCAGAATTCCGCCTGCGACTGCTGAGGAGCCGGTCCGCAGCGAGATCTCTGTCCATGCTGCTCGTGGATAGGCGATTAGACTCGTACCTTCGAGAGCGGCACGGCGTCAGCCTGCCGAGGCGTTGTCCCACCCCACGCGCGGGATCGCTGGCGGGGGTCTCGACAGGCTCAAGCCTGCCGCTCTCGGGGGAGTGAGGAACCAGTCGACCTATTTCTCGGTCGTTTTCCGGACCACGCCAGCCACCGGGATCTCGATGACTGTTCCGAGTGGTGATTCGCACTCAACTCGAATGGTCCCCACGTAATTGCCCGCTTCGGACGGAAATGTGGCTTGAACCTCAATCCGGGTCACCTCGGGGCTGACTTCCGTGTGATGGCAATTCATTGTGATCGGATCGCCGATGTTCTCGACTTTCAATACTTTCAGCACCGTCCCAGGATCGGTCGATAACTCAATGGTCTTGGTCACGGTTTCGGAGGCTGCACCCACGCCGAGAAACAGGCGACTCGGTGCAGCTTCTACGGGGTTTCGAATCCTCCAAATCACCGGCAACGACAGGCCGCCCTGGTCGCTTCCCTCAAACGTCAGATGCAGCCGCCCGGAATGATCTTTGAAGTTTTCATCTGCTTGAAGAGTAATCTCCCACGTCTCTGCAATGCGATCCGGTGTTTCGTCCGATTGTTTCAATGCGGCTCGCATAATCCCGGAAGGCACAGCGCGAACCAGCGTTTTGCAGTTCGCCGGGAGCTGGGCCAGGCTCTTCTCGACCTTGACGGTCCGCGTCAGCGGGACATTCGGACGCACCAGTCCAAAGTCCAACTCATGGACATCAACAGTGACGGCTCCTCGCGCAGTCCAGTCCACGGAAATCCGTGATCGCGGTGATTGCGTATCATTCGAGTGAATCGTGACAGAGGCGGTTTTCTGCTCGGATTCTTTCGGTGAAATCGTGACTGTGATTTGGGCTGTTTCACCCGGAGGAACAGTCGTGCGATCAATCGCGACCTTCGTACAACTACAGGATCGTTCCAACTGGCTAATCGCCAACGGCCCGGTGCCCGTGTTGGCCACTTCAAAGGTCTCGACTCGAGTGCCCAGTGGGATTGAACCCAAGCTGCGGGAGGGTTGGATCACCGTGATCGTCGGATCACCTGCAGACTTTTCTGGCGGCGCTGCCTCGTTCTGACAACCTGGACACGCAATCAAGAGGGAAGCCGCCAAGCTAGCAACAAACCAGGGAATTCGCATGAGTGACACCTGAAATAGTCGGGAGAAGTCTCATTGAGGACAATCTAAAACTCGCCCACCGTCTCATGTCCTGCAATCGTGGACAGAGAGCGCCACAACCGGAGATCGATCGAATCGGAAACCATACGGCACGAGCCGTCCCCCAACAGGCAGTTGACACCGCCGGGGTGCTGACTCCGAGCGGTGAGCATGCCGCCCTCTGCGGTTCCACCGGAACCCTGGGGAGTTCCAATCAAACTGTCGATCGCACAATCTCCGATGCTGGAGTTCGGTGTCGCCACATGGTTGTACTCCGTGTGCATCGGTGTGGCGTGAGACCAGTACCATCCCATCGTGCCGACGTATCCAATTCCCGGACCTGACAGGGCCGTACAAGTCTCCACCATCTCGTCAGGTGAGACGGCTTGCCCGACCGGCAGGAGGTTGAAGAGTCCTGACCCCGCCCAGTCGGCGGGACGCTGAAACGAGGACAGCGATTCGTCTGATCGGACTCGCTCACTCAGGGCGATGGTATTACTCAGCCCGTCGGAAACCTCGCCGGGTGTGGCGGGCAGATGAACCCCAAACAGTCCGAGTTGAGTTTTGTCGACTGTCGAGGTCTGTGTCCGGACGAGCGATCCGTCGCACACACGGTAATTCGTGCCTCGATCGCCGGAGGGATCACTCGGGCACTGAAACGTCGGGACGTTTTTCTCGTCATCGCCATTGAACTGGTTGTAGCGTGTGAAATCGAATTGAGTGGAGAGCGCCGACTGATCCATATCGCCCAGCAGCTGCGCCAGAACCGAGAACCCAGCCCCGGTGCGATGAGCAGCGGTCGGTGGGAAACGAATCCAAGGGCCCCCATTCATGGGGAATGTTCCGTTCCGCTCCTCAAAGTTATGCAGAGCTAATCCCAACTGACGCAGGTTGTTCTGGCACGTCATGCGTCGGGCTGATTCCCGAGCCCCCTGCACGGCGGGCAGGATGAGTGCGGCCAGCGCCCCCATGATCGCGATCGCGACCAGGAGTTCGGTGATCGTAAACCCAGACCGGATCGAGGAGGACGGGAATCGTTTCAAGTGGCCCGTCCTCTCCATCGCCAAGTCGCCCAGAGTATCCCGATCAAGAGGACACCCGCTCCCACCCACCATCCGATGCGCAGCCCCAAATCACTTTCCGGAACGAGTGGTGCCCTCGACAAGAGCAAGGCGGTCCCCTTCCACTTTTTGGAAAACACGTCGACCGCTACGGGACCATCGCGCGGCGGATCGACGATCCACACCTGGCTACCTTCCACATTCCCAATGTTCACGAAGTGATTCTCGTCCACATGCGCGATACACACGAATCGCCCCTGGCGCCTCTGGAGGTTGCTCAGTGAAGTTTGCACGGGCAATGTCTCCACCCCGAAGCCCTTCGCGATCTCCTCCAGACGACCGATGGAGTAGCCCCGCGCATCGGCACTCCCGCACTGGGTGATGAAGTCGGAATATTTTCCCGGGTCAACTCCCAGCGCCAGCAGACCGGTGTACAGGCATTTGACGCCGCACAAGAGATCCGTCTCGGCTCGCCCTTGCGCGCGGCACGGCGTTCCCCAGAGACACAGGAGCACCAACCATCCCAGCAGCCAACGGGTCATGGCTGGCCTGCTTTCTGGTCACCGGGTTTCTCTTTCGAGAACCCGCGATCTTGCATCCGCTCTGAGGCTTGCCGAAGAGCCTTCTCTTCTTGGGAAGCATCACCCGGCGTCCCTTTTCCGTACTTCCAACTCCCCGTATGCCCAGGGACATACGAGGACACCTTAGTCTCGGAATTCGCGCCGATTGTTTTGTAGTCGAGTCGCATCCGTTCGGACGGTGGATCAGAATCGTATTCGACAATGGTTGCCAGAATTCCTGTCTTGGGCTTCTGATCAAGTCCTTCGACCCACATTGTCAGTTCAACTGATTTGCAGTACCACACCCCGTGTGAATCTCGTGCCACTTTATAAGTCTCACGGATGGGCCGTTTGCCATTTTTGGGCAGACCCTTATGATTCATGTGGCATTCGAACAGGACAGGGCTGTAATCCTGATCTGCGGCGAACTCGAACACCATCGTGCTGGTTCGAATCTGAATCCTCGGTGGATTCTCGGATCGATACAGCTTGCAGCTTTCTTGCTTACGAATCAGGTTGAGGTGCGACATTTCGGGTGCTTGTCCCCCAAGAATCGACAACCACATCTGACGTGGCCGACAATCATACTGTCCACGGATTTTCCTTAGATCTTTACCTCCGAATCCTGTCATTGAGTTGACGGCATGGTGCGGAGAGTAAAACCAACACTCCCTGGAACCATAGGTATTGACCTCCGTGATCTCTTCCACTGGTTTTCCATGAAGCACATGCTCAGTAGCATCTCGCACCTGCACTCCAACGCGAGAATCCGACCAGGAAAGTTCAATTTCAAGAATTCTCTCGGTGATTGAACGGTCGTCAATATGGGCACGACACCATCCACGTTGCGAGTTCTTCCAATGGGCCTCTTGAGCTGCAAGAACGACGCCGTAAAGAGCCTCACGTTCAGCCCCCTCCAGCTCGATCCATTCCGATTGAGCAAGCTTCCCTGATAATAAGAAAGCCATAAGAACTAGAACGAATTGGATGCTTCTCATCGCTTTACTCCCAACTCGTCTGTGACTGAAAACACAGATCCGCCGTCAGTGAAAAAATTAGAAGTGCCCCAATCTGGGGCATCAATTCCCCTAACTTCCCACCACTCGTCACGACGATCCCCATGTAACGCCTGACAAGCTTTCTACAAGCAGTCGTCACCAATAGCACCTCCCGAACCTTGCGTCACACCACCCGTGGGGTGCCAGCCTAGTAAATCAGCCACACACATGCCATTGTACTCATTCGTTGAGTACCAAAAACAGGTACTCGCTTCAATGCATGCCACTTGATTGCCTTGTTCTGTGCAGTTGAACTCGAGTTCGTTCGGGGAATTTTGACAAGTGATCCCAGTGCCAAGTGTTCTGACAATGTTCTGATTTTCACAATCCCCCTCTTCATGGATGCTACAGTCAGCCCACATCGGATCGGTGTAGCACCGCCCCCATCCTGTCTTACACATCCCGCCATCTCCCCCGTACGCCGACCAGGACTCCGCCTTCGTCAGGGCTCGCTCGGGTGTCGCTCGAACTTGCGACGCCACCACCAGCAGAGCGAACACTACCACACACACGCACAACTTGTTCATGGTCTTCATCGTCGACTCCAGTAAGCAGTAAGCAGTAAGCAGTAAGCAGTAAGCAGTAAGCAGTAAGCAGTAAGCAGT
>JANOKO010000781.1:0-1532 GCA_031419335.1 Planctomycetota bacterium | reverse complement strand
CGGCGAGAAGCACCTGCGGCTAGCGCCGTGACGCTCACGGGACCAAACCCATCATGCGTGTCCTCATTACCGCTGGCCCTACCCGCGAATACCTCGACGATATTCGCTACCTCTCCAACGGCAGTAGCGGACGCATGGGGTACGCCATCGCTCATGCTGCCCGACAAAATGGCTGGGAGGTCGTCCTCGTGAGTGGACCGGTCGAACTCTCTCCACCGCCCGGATGTGAGTTTCACCAGGTCATGACCACAGCCCAGATGAAGGATGCCTGCGAGCGCCTCTTCTCCAGTTGTGACGGTGTGATCGCCACAGCAGCGGTATGCGACTACAAACCGGTGCAGCGCGTGACCGGCAAGATGAAAAAAGTCGGCGGACCGATCACAGTCGAGATGATCGAGACCGATGACGTACTGGCCGAACTGGGGAAGACCAAGGGGAATCGCTGGGTGGTCGGGTTCGCACTCGAAGCCCAGAACCCGCGCGAGAACGCCCTGCAAAAACTCCGCCGCAAAAACTGCGACTGGATCGTCCTCAACAGCCCTGAAGCCATCGGCTCTGAAGAGAACAGCGTCGAATTGATCTCCCCCAGCGGAGAAACCGTTGGGCACTGGTCCGGCCCCAAGTCCCGCATCGCGACCTCGCTGGTCGAGTGGCTGGCTGGACAGGTCTGAAGCCGGAGTCCTTCTCCCCGGTCTCTGAGAATAGCTCTAGTGCCCCGTCAATGCTTGATTTTTGGGGTCCGCTTCCCTCGGGAGGGGGAGGCTCCCGCCGAGCCGCGACTGCGAGTCGACGCGTCCCCTGGCTCGCGGCTCAGCAGGAGCTTCGCCCTCCCGTACGAGACTGGCTCAACCCCAAGATCAAGAGTTGACGGGACACTAGACGCTGTGCGAGGAGCAATGGTGCCCCATCGCTTCGTCTCATGGCGATGCGATGGATTCACGCAACTCCCCGCCATGCAATCCACTTCACACCCCGTGCTGCGGGTGGATGGCTTTTCCATCAGCGTTCGAGAGTACCTTATTGAGGGCGTTGAGGTACGCCAAGGCGCTCGCCTCGATGATGTCGGTACTCACCCCCTTGCCGTGGTAGGTGCGGTCGTTGTGTTCGACTTCGACGTTCGCTTCACCCAGGGCTTCCGTGCCGCTGGAGACGCTGCGGACGGTGTAGTCCTTCAGCTTCACCTGCACCGCGGTGATGTCGCCCAAGCAGCGGAACAGCGCGTCGATCGGGCCATCGCCGGTGGCAGCCTTCTGCACCTTGTGACCATCGCGGTGTTCGGCCTCGATGGCAGCTGTGTGCAGCGAGCCGGTTCCAGCGGTGGCATTGAAGCTGGTGAGGGACCAGACCGCTTGAGCGGTTTGCGTCCGGTTCTCGATGAGGGCGATGATGTCGGAGTCGCTGACCTCTTTGATCTTGTCGCACAGGGCGGTGAAGTCGTCGAACACCTTCTGGACCGTGGCGTCGTCGAGCTGATAACCGAGTTCGGTCAACCGGGCGCGGAAGGCGTGCCGCCCGCTGTGCTTGCCCAGGAC
>JANOKO010000780.1:0-5406 GCA_031419335.1 Planctomycetota bacterium | reverse complement strand
GCCATCCGTGGGGCTCGGGCACCGATGTGACGCTCACCGTCCACGAGCAGAACCACCTCACCAAACCGTTCGGAACCGAATTCAAGATCAAGGACGAGATCTACATGTACCGCCACTGGCAGCCTGCCAAGTGCCGCGTGCTGATGAGCATCGACTACTCCAAGAGCCCCATCGGAGGCACCGTCCCGACCGAGCATGGCTTCCATGTCCCGGTGTGCTGGATCAAGAACAATGGAGATGGGAAGTTGTACTACAACAACCTCGGCCACAACGAGGGATCATGGGCCAACCCAGCGTACTTGGACTCGATCACTCAAGCGGTGAAGTGGATTCGCGGCGAGGTCGAAGTCGACGCCACCCCGAATCCCGAGGTCTCGAAGGCCCAGGAAGAGAAGTCCCAAAAGGACTTCGTGGCGGGCGGATTCAAGGCCAACGAGAAGAAATAGGGTCTCGAGTCCGAAAGCGGGAAGCCCTCCGGTGGTCACTGGGGAGCTTCTTAGGGGAGAGACGGTATGTCACCACCACCCCGGCGTGGTCTGTTTGTCAGTGGCGATTTGATGCTGGGAGTGCCCATCCTGCATGCCCTGGGGACTGTCTGCGGGGATGTCCAACGGGCTCTTTCAGGACGTGGCTTGCTGGAACGTCTGGCAGCGGACTTGGTGGATGTTCTGGTCCTCGATTTGGAAGCTGCGGATCTCGACCTGAACGCCATTGGTGAGTTCACCCGCACCACGGGTCGCCCGCTGACGGTCGCCTATGCTCCCCATGTGGCCACGGAGCGATTGCTTGCTGCCCAGAACGCAGGATTCGCCGCCGTTCTTTCGCGGGGACAAGCCGCGAGCCAGTTGTCAGCGGTGCTGGAGCGAGTTCTGGCGACCGGACAAGCGGTGGAATGAGCCGCGTTCAGATGGCGGGGATGTGCCAACCTCTCGCTCAGAATGTGATTGATCCGTAACATGGGACTCACACCGTTGTGTCCCTTTGACTGTCCTTCCGATGAGCGAAATCACCCTACGACGAAACACTCTCCGTATCGCCTCACGGGCCAGTCAACTCGCCCTGTGGCAGGCCCGGCATGTGTCCGATTTGATTCGTGCCGCTGAACCCGGCGTGGCAGTCGAGATCGTTGAGATTAGCACATCAGGTGACCGCGACCGTTTCTCAGCACTCAGCCAGATGGGTGGGCAAGGGGTATTTACACGTGAGGTCCAGGCGGCAGTCATCGACAGTCGAGCGGACCTTGCAGTCCACAGTCTCAAAGATCTGCCGACGGTACCCACCGAGGGTCTTCATTTGGCGGGGGTGCCAGAACGAGCTCCTCGCTACGATGCGCTGATCTTGCCGCAGGCTCGGTTGGGAACGCTGGATGACTTACCTCAAGGAGCAAAGGTCGGCACGGGCAGCCTCCGTCGCCGCGCCCAGCTCTGGCACGCTCGCCCGGATTTGCGGATGGAGGAAGTTCGTGGCAATGTCGAAACTCGACTCCGGAAACTCGACGAAGGTCAGTACGACGCCATCGTACTCGCCGAGGCCGGGCTGAGACGACTGGGACTGTCGAATCGGATCAGCGCCGTGCTGGCTCCTCCGCTGATGTACCCTGCTGTGGGACAGGCAGCGTTGGGCCTCGAGTGCCGAGTTGACGACGCATTCACTTGTGATGTCCTACGCCGGCTGACCGACCAAGCGGCCCTGACCGAGGTCCTGGCCGAGCGGGCCTGCCTGCGAGAGCTGCGGGCGGGGTGCCATGCCCCCGTCGGAGTGTTGACACGCTTGGTTGGAAGCCGACTGACACTCGAAGGCGTAGTTCTGAGCCGCGATGGGAGCGAACGCATCTCCGCCCAGACCACCAATGATTCATCGCATGCCGCCGACATTGGCCGTGCGGTCGCTCAACTGCTTCTCGACCAAGGGGCGGAGCGATTGATGGGTGACACCGTCCTGGAGCGGTAGCCGCGGGCATCGTATTGGGGCCCAAACTGCTACGTCCCAAGCGTCGCTCATCAAAGAAGCGAACGAAACTCAACGGAGTGTTAGCGTGCTGGCACCGTCAGAGGGGCCTGAATTTGGGCCTGGGCTGGAACCCACAAAACTGGCTGGACTGCGGTCTGAGGAGCAACTGCAGCAGCAGCAGGCGTGTAGGGGGTAGCACCAGGAGGAAGCGACTGATGCGGCTGCCATTCCTGGTACTGTACCGGCTGTGCCGATTGACTGGGGATCAATGGCATTTGGGCTGGCTGTGTCATCAGGGGTTGCATGATCGGTTGCATTTGCAGTGGCTGCAGAGTGCGCGCCGCATGCGGTTCGGGAGCATTCGGCATGGGGTTCGCGGGAGCTGCTGCAGGAGTTGGCGGCGGGGGGGCCACCGTCTGAGAACCTGCCGGAACTGGATAGCCCTGTTGGCATGTCGGACAGGTCGAACTGTACGGCATTGCAGAGTCTGTCGAGCCAGAATAGACCGTCTGCTCTGGACTACAATTGGAACAGCCCCTGCACGACATTCCGCCAGTGATCACACTATCCCCACAGCTTGAGCAATCCCCACAGGCACTGCCGCACCCGGTTCCACAGTCGCCACAACTGAAGCCACATGGATCTCCACAGGGGGAGCCATGGGAACACCGAGCGCGCGATGACCGCTTCTGAAACAAGCAACTCTGGTGAGGTGCGTCCCCGCATTGATCGCACTGAGGGACGCAAGAGTTGTAGCCTTCCGACCAAGCCCGATGGGTGGAACAACACCCGGGTAGGAGAACTCCCAGTACGACGAGAAGGCACAGGGCACGCATGATTCCACTCCACGAAACGCGAACACCTCCCCGAACAGGGGGTTGATCGTATCTGTGAAGAGCATCGAACTCCGGGGCAGCTCAACTTTACCGATTATTCCGATTCGAACGGTTCTTTCGGTCAGTCGGAGACCGATTGTTGGGGGGAATTGGTAATTCAGGAAGACCCAGCCGACTGGAGAAAACCCTTGCTTCAGGTCAATACATCCATAGAATTGACTTGGGGTGTCGTCTCCGGTCTTGCAATCGCAACCCAGCGACCTCTCACTACAACCGCTAAGGTGCGTAGAACAATCACTTTGCAGTGATCTCTCGGGGACCATTCCCCAAGTGGTCGATGGACGACAAAGCGGTTTTCCCGCGCTGGCATTCGAACCTCCTGATCCGATCCCCTGGGACCATCGTTCCATGTCGCCAAAAAAATACCTGAGTCTCGACGAGGCTGCACAGCAGTTGGGACTTCGCAACGATGAGTTGAATCGCCTGCGAGAAAAGGGAGAAGTGCGGGGCTTTGCCGACCGCGGGACGTGGAAGTTCAAGGTCGAGGACATTGAGGAGTTGGGGCGCAGTCGGCAAGCCGACTCCAGTCCCGAGGTTCCAATGTACCGGGATTCGAATCTGAGTGATTCGTCGACGGGGTTGGGCAGCCCCGATAGTGCGTTCGCCTTGGGAGGCGACTCCGCGATGGTTCTGGATGACGACGAGGTCGCGGAAGACCCGACGGTGATTCGCAAGTCCCGCGATCCGCTGAGCAGTTCCGACAGTGATGTCCGCTTGGTGTTCGATGAGCCGATGGTGATTGGCCCGACGGAATCGGGGCCCCTGAAAATGATGGAGTCCGACAGCGATGTTCGGCTCGTCGGGAACCTCCTTCCCGAGTCCGATAGTGACAGCGATGTCAAACTGGTCGGGGACGACCTGGACAGCGATAGTGATGTGAAACTGGTCGGTGCAGAGACGATCAACGACATCTCTTTGTCACGCAACGTGGCCGCGCAAAAGGGTTCTGATAGCGACATTCGTTTGGTGCCGCCCGATAGCGATAGCGACGTGAAGCTCGTGGGCGGCGAACCGGATAGCGACAGTGATGTGAAGTTGGTCTCTTCAGATCCCGGGAGTGACAGCGATGTGAAAGTGATCAAGAGTTCCGACACCAGCGACAGTGATGTTCAGTTGCTGGGTGCCGCGGACTCTTCGATTGCTTTGGATTTCACTCCGGATGACAGCGAGTCGGCGTCTGTGCTCTCGGAAGAGAGTGGCATCGCTCTGGGCGGCGACAGCGCGATGATGCTGGCCACAGAAAGCGGCTTCACTCTGGAAGGCCCCAGTGACAGCGGCATCGCCATGTCCGCTGAAGCCGACGAAGGGATCACACTCGATACGGGCACAAATGACAGCGGCATTTCGCTGGGCACCAGCGACAGCGGTATCTCCTTAAGTCTGGGAGATAGCGGAATCTCTCTCGAACCGGTCGGAGATAGCGGAATCTCTCTGGAAGACAGCGGAGACTTCAGCGGCACCATCCCGATGATGGATGTGGCGAAAGACCTCGACAGTGTGCCCGAAACGAAGTTTGAAATCCCGGCGATTCGCGACGATAGCGCCTTCGAACTCAGAATCGACGACGAAGGAAACAGCGGGGAATCGACCCAGGTACTGAATCTTCAGGACTCCGGAGAGGCCACACTCGACGACGCCGTGTTCGACGTGGATGACGGTGACGCTGACTCCAATATGAGTGGCGATGACGACGATCTGGAAGTGTCCGACGATGCCTTCGCTGATGACGATGCCGACGACATGGAAGTCTTCGGAGCTGATGATGATGCGTTCGCAGGCGATGATGGCGGCGGAGCGGCCCGTCCTTTGGGGGCCCGCGCGGGGGTCGCTTACGAACACGACTGGTCGACGGGCACAGTGGTCATGCTCTGCTGTTCAACATTGTTGTTGAGTCTGTGCATGTTCCTGATGTTCGACCTCGTGAAAACGATGTGGGTCAGCCAACCGGGAACACCGGTCGCGAGTGCTCTCCTGGAAACCCTAGGCGGTATGTTCAAAGACTAAGCATCTCTCTCGCGTGGAGGGGTGTGTCACGAGCACCGAGTCTCACACGGCCCTCAACGCGGCTGGCGGTCAGGGCGACCGCCAGCATCTGGCATGTGCCTGTCGCTATTTCACCCTTACCAGTTTCATGATCCGGCCCGAGACGTTCCAGTCCTGCACGTACAGGTTGCCGTCCTTGTCCCAATAGGACCCGTGTGTGCCGCTGAAGACTCCTTCGATCCACTGCTCTTGCGGAATCCCGTGATTCACTCGCTTCGCGGGATCGGCATTGTGGCCCAAGACCGCCATGATCGTGTTACTCTTATCGAGAATGACCAAACGACCGTGCAGGTCTGGGACCGAAACGTAGTCCCCCTGGACCGCAGCAGAGGTCGGCATCCCCAGGCCGGTCACGACCTCTTCGATGAAGTTCCCATCGAGATCGTAATGCAGCAGGCGGCCCTTCGGCTCGTGGTTGCGGTCGCAAACGAGCAGACGGTTCGGCTCGTACCGCGTATCAAGCGTCATGCCGTGAGCGGTGTTGAACTCCTTCTGTCCATTCCCCTTCACGCCAAAG
>JANOKO010000779.1:0-1218 GCA_031419335.1 Planctomycetota bacterium | reverse complement strand
GATGTTCATCGCCCCAGTACGCCCAGTACTCGGCGGGGCAGTACAGGGGCGTCTGCAATTCCTGGATGCGGCGCATCGAGTAAGAAAGTCGCCAGGGCATGTAGATGTCATCATCGTCCCACACCGCGATGTACTCGCCTTGTGCAAGTTCAATGGCCGCGTTTCGCTTCTCACCCAACGTTGACCAGCGAGTCTGAGCATTGACGATCCGCACACCTGGGAAGTCACCCTGAAGAATCTGCCCAGGGCAGTCATTTAGAATGATCATTTCTTTGGCGGGGTAATCCTGCGCCAAGAACATTGCAATCGACTCAGCAACATAATCGGGACGACCATAGGTCGGCATGATGCAGCTGACAAGTGGCAATGTCATGTTGAATGCCTAGTAGACTCGGGGTAGGACATGCTGCGATCTAGAGCCGTTCGAGGAACGTAAAGTAATCGCCCCATTGTTGCTTCGCCTGCTCCATGCCCCAGTGGTCGACGACCCACTGACGGGCGTTCTCTGCCATCTGGCGTCGCTCGACTCGTTCGAACGCCGCCCGCGATGAGTAGTAGACGAACTCGCGTTGGTCCCGGCACAGAAATCCCGTCTGGCCGTGCAACACTTCCTCCCGCCAACCGCCCCGGTCGTCGACGATGAGCAAGCTCCCACTGGCCATCGCCTCAAAGCCAACTCGCGGCAGGTTCTCATACGTGTCACACATTTGGATGATGCAGTGTGCATTTCTGTAAATCTCCTGTGGTTTTGCAGCACCTGCGGGATACGCCTTGATCCAGTTGGGTTCTTTCCCAATCTTCGCCCGAATCTGGTCATTGACCCCCAGCATGACACCTTCCTTGAGAACCGGAGCGACCATCGATTCGTAAACCCACAGCTGGGCTTGATGGTATTTCCCAGCATCCTCACGCGAAATTCGGGCAAATCGGAACTTGTCTTCTGGGCGGTCGCCGTAATACGGGAAATCGTCCAGATGAAAGTAAGGCCGCACCTTCTGCCAACGGAAGTTCGAGTTGATCGCCAGGAGATCGGCCTGCACCCTCTCACGAGCGTGATCCGTCTGGTACAGAAAGCAATCGATCAGTCCCCGGCGGTGCATCTCCTTTTCCATGTCAAACAGCCACGTCATGCAGTTCACGAAGGTGGTCGACTTGGCATAGAGCTTGATCGCTTCCAAATGCTTCAGAAAATCTCCGTTGCAATACGAGATGACATGC
>JANOKO010000778.1:0-3799 GCA_031419335.1 Planctomycetota bacterium | reverse complement strand
GGCAACTACGACATGGGCCTGATCACTCAAGAGGAGCGTCACAGGCCCTGATCGCCCTCGACTTCGCGATCGGCCCCACGCCGGAACTCGTGCTGGTCGAAGGTGGCCAACCCGACAAGGCCGACCAGTTACTGGCCACGTTCCACCGCCGGTTCGTCCCGAGCTACACGCTGTCACGCTTTTCGAATTCTGGTGAAATTCGAGGCGAAGACGATCTGCGGCCACATCCGGCCATCGAAGGCAAGCCCCCCGCCACCACTGTCACGCTCTACGTCTGCCACCACGGAGCCTGCCAAACCCCGGCCATCGGCTACGACGATGCCAACATGGTGATCCGGATGGTGTGAGTGGATGGTTGATCGATGGGGTCGATCCTGGACGTTCAGGAGGGGCGATTCACTCGTAACAACTCCCCACTCAACTGAGGGATCGATTCAATCGCCACATGAATCCGCTCAGCCTGGCCCACGAAATCTGCATCGAATGTGCAAATGACAATCCCCGCGTGGTCCGGCCGGAGGTGATGCAGACGGATAAAATGCTTGCGATTCAGAGTCAGGAGAGCCCGCCCCAGACTGACTGCATAGGCCAAGACCACTTCGTCTTCGATCGCTTGAGAAGCTTTTCCGGCCTCCAGCACCGTCACGACGTCGTGTCCCAATCGCCGTAACTCTTCGACGACCGGCTGCGGGAAGTTTTCATTGGAATACAATGGTGGCAAGATTCAAGCATCCTCGTTTTCGCGTATCTCAAGCTCAATTTCTGCTCGGTGAGTCCGCACGTACGCCCATGCTTGGACGATGTCTTCTGCCCTGAGCGTTGGATAGCTGCGCAAGAGGTCGGCTTCACGAGTCCCCAGCCGACGAGCCTGTTCCAGCACCCAGACAGGAATTCGAGTTCGGACGATACACGGCTCACCGCCGCAGACCCCCGGTCGACTCTCGATCCCAGGAAATGCATCTCCCATGTCATTGATCACCGACTGAACCAACTGAGCCTTTTCGGCTCGAGTGAGTCCTGCCAGCAGTGTTTCTGCCTGTTCAAACGCAGTCGTCATCTCGTTCCTCGCCTGCCGTTCATTGACTCATCCACCCCTTCGATGGGAGTCGGCAGCTTCATCCTGATGATTAACATCAACGGCTGTCAACACCCATCAAACTCTGGCCCTCGAACGCGGCCAATACCGCACCGCGCTTGTCGCTCTCGAAGGCGACCCGCCAGATGAAAGCGTCACGCTCTACGTCTGCCACCTCGGTGCCTGCCAAGCCCCCGCCGTCGGGTACAACGAGGCCAATATGACGATCCGGATGGTGTCAGGTCTCAATCCTCGCCCGGAATCGTGAATGGGGCCAACGACTCAATTCGCGGAGGCAGCGCTAAAAATCTCCGACTGTTTCTCCACCCGCCGGTGTCGCTAGCATTTGAAGTGTGGCGCGGTCGATGTTTTCGGAGACGAAGCGGACCGAGCCATCCATCAGCAGGAAGTGGCAACCGCCGCGGTACGGACTCCCGAATTGCTCGGGTGTGTTCCCAATGCCCTGCCCTGGATCGCGCACGTTCGACGGATCGCCCCACGGCTTGAACCCGGTGGAAACATCCCCAACGGCGAGAGTGTTCGAAGTTCCGTCGGTGGTGTCAGAAAACGCCCAGCCCTTGTTGTTCTGGAAGATGTGCGAATTCCCCGCGTAGTGGGAAACCGCCTCGCCGGGGGGGACAGGAATCGCGGGATTTTGCAGAGACACGATCCTCGTGGAAAAGACACCTTGATTCTCCGGGCTATTCCAGGCGAATTCTGGGTTGATCTGGTTGTAGAGTGGTGCCTGATCGATAAAGGGGAGAATGCTCGCGGTCCAACTCATCATCTCTGTCCCATCCTCCCGAACGATGCCGCCGGGGGGAAGCATGTTGTAGGTCTCATGATAATTGTGCAGAGCCAACCCAATCTGCTTGAGTTGGTTCTTATCCTGGGACCGGCGTGCAGCTTCTCGCGCCTGCTGGACGGCGGGCAGTAGCAGTGCCACTCCGATTCCTCCACAGACAACCAGGAAGAAGAACAACACTCCGCCCACAATGAGCAGGACAGTGCCCGTTGACATTCCACCACTCGAGGACTGGCGTCTCTGTTTGCGAGGACGTTCTTCGAATTCATCCTCATCGGCGTCTGCTTTGCGGGCCATAGGAGATCCCCTTCTCGAGTCGGCGAGGGTCCGCCGACTCAATGTCGCACGGATGTCTGCCTGACGAGTATGAATCATCCGAGGCGCGTTGTAAAACGACCTACGCTTATTATGAACAGGAATCCCAGTTCGAAATCACAAGTCTGGACTCGCGTCTTCGGTCCAGTTGTGATCGAGGGATATGACGGGGATCCTTACCCGAATTCCGGACGCCGACGCCCCAGTTGATCCTTGAGTCGAGCCACGATGCTGCTGTGCATCTGACTGACTCGTGATTCGGACAAGCCGAGAGTTTGGCCGATGTCCTTCATGGTCAACTCTTCGTAGTAGTACAGAATGATAATCAGGCGTTCGTTGCGATTCAGGCCCTTCGTCACGAGCTTCATGACATCCTTTTTCTGGATGCCGGTCGTGGGGTCTTCGCCCTTCGTGTCTTCGATGACATCGATCTCTCGCACATCTTTGTAGCTGTCGGTCTCGTACCACTTCTTGTTCAGACTGACGAGAGAGACGGCACTGGCCTCCGCCTTCATCTTATCGAACTCTTCCAGCGTGATTTGCAGCTTAGCAGCGAGTTCGATTTCGGTCGGCTGGCGACCGGTTTGAGCTTCGATTTCCTTGCGAGCGGCTTCGAGCTTGCTGGCTTTGCTGCGGACCAGTCGCGGCACCCAGTCCATGGTGCGGAGTTCGTCGAGCATGGCCCCCCGAATTCGCGGCACGCAATAGGTCTCGAACTTCACGCCGCGGTTGAGATCGAAAGCATCGATGGCGTCCATCAGACCGAACACACCCGCCGAGATCAGATCGTTCAGATCGACCCCGTCCGGAAGCTTCTGCCAAACTCGCTCGGCGTTGAACTTCACGAGTTGGAAATAGTTCTCGATGAGACGATTCCTCAGCTCTTCCGTCGGCTGGGCTCGATAGTCGAGCCAGTATTGCTGGACGTCTTCAGCGGTGGCCTTAATGCTCATGGACTTCTCCGTGGTCGCTCAGACCGGACTTCGTGTCCGGTGTGCCTCGGTTGTTCCGATAGGAGACTCGCAGGTTTTGAGAACCCATGAGCCAACCCGTGTCGGGAAAACCGGCTATCTCAATGATCGACATTCCACGACCGGGGCTTCGGGAGAATTCCGAGAATCGTTACCACCGTCGCATTTTTACAAACGCGGTGATTGCAGGTTCTTGGAGCTTCCAGAAGAGCCTCGTCTCAGGTGTCGATCGGTGGATGGGAACGGGAATTCGAGTGATCGCGATTTCGGCACAAGTGGGAGTGTCGCCTTTCGCTCCGCGAAAGGGCGTTCTTTCGCGGAGCGAAAGACGACACACCTGAATGTCCCGATCCTCGACGATCACTCAAACTCCCACGCTGTGTTGAGTCTCGGTCTGGGACTCCACTTGCCCAGCGATCACGAGTTCCGTGTCGCGGGTCATCTCGGCCTGACTCAGGACGGCCAGATGCGGGGTGGAGTACTGAGTGAGTTGTTTGACAAGCGTCCGCAGCTCCGCACGGCAGACGAGCACGCCCGGCAAGCCGCGATCTCGTACCTGGTCGACGGCCAGGTCGTTGGCGTCGGTCGCCAGCTGTCGCAGGCGAGACGGCCACGCGCCGAGCGGATCGGCGG
>JANOKO010000777.1:0-10527 GCA_031419335.1 Planctomycetota bacterium | reverse complement strand
ACCCGTGTGGCCACACGGGTCAACACGGGTCGGAGACGGGGAGAGATGTGATGTGTGTTGTTCTCTCCCCCGTAGGGGGAGAACAACGCAACACACATCGCGACCGAGAGTGACCGACCAACTACTCATTGACAGAATCCTCGTCAGAGACGATGGCCCCAAGGTTCTTGAACCGCTCCCGATCCTCCCGCAGAATGAAGCCCTCTCGCTTGTGTCCGCTGGGATGCTTACCGAACTCGCAATGCAGGATGCTCCACTCGTTTGCCATGTTTTTTCTGGCTGCCCGAATCGAATTCTGAGTAACGGTCGGTTCCGCTCGCTTGGCATCCGCGTCCAGGTCGCGACTCGGGATTGGATACGCCGTGTCACGTAGAGCCTTGGTGATGGCCGCTCGCGCGCTGTTCAGGCCACGGTGGAACTTGTCGGATTTGGCTTGTGCCGCCACTCGCTCTCGCTCCTCACGGGACTCGTCATCGTCGGGCAGGTACGACGACGTGAACGCGCCCGTGGACTCCACGAAGTGAACCGCCAATCGACCGCCCCCGCCCCCGCGTGATCCGTAGCCGACGACGATGTTCTGATCGTCGCAATGCGTGAATTCACCCTCACGTCGGAGTAGCACCCATTGACCGACTGATTCGCCAATCCCGGCCCCGGCCAGTGAGGACAGGTCTGGGATGCCTTGCAGCTTCGTCTCGCCCTTCTTGAGGTGATGGGCGAACACCACAGTTGCGGGTTTGCATGCGTCACCGAGTGCCCGAATCAACGGCCCGACCTCGGTTAGCTGGCTCATGTCGGTGGCCCCCAGACAGAGATACGCGGGGTCGATCAACACCAAATCGATACTGGCCCTCTTGATGTCTCGGCTGAGTTGCTTGAGGTGAGACGCATTCGGCAATTGCGGAAGTTTTCCGGCGTGGATGTGGAGCATGTCCCCGATCTCAGCGAGCGAGAGTCCTCGCTGCCCCGCCGCCCGATCCAGCTTCTGACGAACATCGGCAGGATAAGTCTCGCCAAGAAGCAGCATCACTCGCATGGCCTTGGGAACATCGAACATCCCGATGAACTTTGTCCCGGTCGCGACAGCTACTGCCAGTTCGCAGATCAGAGATGTCTTGCCCGCCTTCATCGGACCGCCCACAACGCCGGTTTCCTTCGCCCTCATGAACCCGACGATGATCCACAGAATCGGCGGGAGGTCTGCCGCCGCCAACGTGGCTGCCGTCCAGGTCAGATATGAGGTCTGCTCACTGGCCTCTCCGATTCGTTCGGCCTCTTGGGTCAGGCTGACAAGCATCTCGCCCACATCGCGAGTCGGATCGGTAGCGGAGACGTACGCCTGCCGTGTGACTTTCATCACCTGCCGGCGCATGAAGTCGGCTTGCACCAGTCGTGCATAATGCGTCGCGTTGTGGGCGTCCGATGGCGACTCCATTGATCGGAGCAAATCCCGCGTTGTGCGATCCGTCGCGTACTCCAATCGCTCCATTCGGTCCGCGACCAACACTGCGTCGTAGGAGGCGTAGTCGCTGCCATCGTCGGCGAGCGAGCAAATCGCCCGGTAGATATTCCGGTGCGACTCGCTGTAGAACGCTCTCGGGTCAGGGAGGACTCGCCGAACACCATCCAGTTCGTCAGCCGCGAACATGACCGCCCCGAGTACCGCCTGCTCGTGGCTCGGATTGTGAGGCGGAACATCGACCGCCATGTGATCGGCGTGCGCGTCGCGAATCCGGGACTCGTCCAGGCCGAAC
The DNA here is from genome assembly GCA_031419335.1 of Planctomycetota bacterium. Classification (GTDB taxonomy): domain Bacteria; phylum Planctomycetota; class Planctomycetia; order Planctomycetales; family Planctomycetaceae; genus TH-plancto1. The sequence continues at coordinate 8,773 of JANOKO010000777.1, read as the reverse complement.
GGCGTCGCTGCGTGATCGGCCCGACCGTTCTGGTTGGGGTTTGATTTCGTGGTCCGCGTCGCCATAATTACTCTCGCTCCGTGCCGGAGTGTGTTGCTGTTGATCGCTGGTCTTGTCCGCCAGCGGCGCGTGCCAAAAGATGAAGCCCGTGACTGTGCCCAACAGTTGCGGGCTTTGTCGTTTCTCGGGAAGTGGCCCCGGCGTCGAATTCATCGAACAGATTCGGCTGTTGAGACTTCGGCCAGCGTCCGGACTTCAGCCAAGCCTTGACGATCTCGACCGGGGTGCCCGTGTTGGCACTGATGGCCTCTGCCGGTCGACCAAGTTCGCGGAGCAGCTCGGCATTCGATTTCTGCTCGGGGGTCATCACTCGCCCGTCATCATGAACGCAGCCCGGAGCGATCCCCAGGTGATGCGTCTCGACTTCCCGAACCGCCGGGACTCCAGTTGCTGGCGAGCGATCATGTCATAGATTTTCGATCGACTCAGACCGCTGATGGCGATGGCCTCGCTGATCGTCGCCAGCCCGGTCGTCGGCCATCCATCCGCCGCGATGACACGGCCTTTTTCGTCTCGCTGAATCTCAGTGACGAGCATGCTATTTCTCCGCACAGTTTGAGGCTTCCACGGACATGTTTAATGCCCACAGCTCAAGTATGCGGTCGCTCAACAACCTGTCGATTTCAAGCGTCGATATTAAAACGCAGCAATTCCCCGGATTTCCAAAATACCCCACCAAGTCCGGGCGGACTTGATGGTTATAGGCCCTTGGTCCATTCGCGGAGAGTGGTAATCCCTCGCCATTTCGGGACACTCACCAGAACCCCATCAATGTTCCTCTTCATGGTTCTGTCCTCATCAAGAGTCCCATCGGCCATTTTCTTGAGAACCGACTCTCGCTTGGCCCCCGGAACGGCCATCAGAACTTGATATCGCTTTTGGGCTTCTTGCCGTAGCAGGTCGGTCGCATCAGATCGCGACTTGTTCGCCATGACTGAACCACGCTTTGCCACTTTGGCAAGTCGTCTTGCCTCGGTCATATTGGCCATCCCCCACAAGAGGCCCGCTTCGAAAGCAAACCTTGTGGCGTCTCCGCTGTGCCCCGCTGAAATGGCCTCCCCCATGATTTGCAGCAGCCCCGAAATCACCCCGTTCATGTACCGCCTTTCGCCTGCGGCTTCGTGAAGGCCAGCGTAGTTTGTGCCGAGCGAATTGGCTTCCGCGTGTGCCTGTTCACGCGATGGGAAGTCCGCGTAGATTTCCTCCATCGCGATCAAGAGCGGGTCGAACACGCTACACTGAGCGAGCTTCGCGTAAGAGGGGTACGCTTGAACCGGGCGACGGTAAGCGAGAGCCTCCACTTGTTCTTCGGCAGTCAGTTCGTCCCATGTCTTCCCGTCGTCCGGCTTTCGCCATTCTCGTGGCTCGACTCCGCTGATGTTCACATCGTCGTAGCAGTCAAAAAATGGCCCAACGCCCGACGCTTTGGCGGATTTCTTCTGTCCCATCGCCGTCGACTCCTGCGGTCGATCCTGAGAGAAAAGAGCAACACGCCAGACCGATCAGGAATCGGCTTTTCCCCCGCTAAAGGTAGGCGTGTTGCGGACACCTGTAACCGCCAGTGTACCCACGAAATGTACCCACCAGCCCCGGAAATGGCAATTTCAGTGGACATAGAGAACACGGGAACCCAGCAAATCACCTAGTGGCGGACATAGCAAACAATGCCGCTTATAACTCCGAAGCCGAAGGTTGGAGGTTCGAGCCCTCCCGGGAACACTTTTCGGTGAAAGGATTTACGGCGATTCCACAGAGTGAGTAATCGCCTCTGTCCGAGAACTTGTACGAGAAGTTGCGGTGAATGACGACTGAGCCGGAATTTGCACCTCCGGCCTGGGCTGGACCCAGTCCGCCGACCGACAATGGTCTACCTTCCGCCGCGCAGGCTCTGGAAGAACCCCACCAGCTTCAGGACACCCTGGAACTGCTCGACGGGAACCTTCGTCTTGATCCGCACGGAATGGCCTTCGCTCACGACGGTCGTGGCTGTGTAACTGCGACCGATTTGCAGGTCTTCGATGGCAGCGCGTTGGAACGGGATCGGGATTCCGGGGATCGTGGTCGCGGCGAGGAGCCCCTGGTTGACCAGGCCCGGGATGTCGAACAGCACCAACACATGCGACTTTTCGGCCAGCCCCGCGCGGGCGTCTGTCATGGAATTGGCGTTCTCATCATAGGAATTCAGGGCTGCTTCCATCGATTCTTGGCCTCCGCCCTGAACTTGCAGATATCCATCCGCCAGGGCCGCCATCCGAGATTGTAACCCGTTGGGTCCGAACATGATTCCGGCCATCATGGCTTGCATCTGGGCTCCGGGTTGGTTCGGATTGAGCGTTTGTTTGACGGTCATGACATCGATTTTCCGACTGCCGATCGTCTCCGCTTCCGGTTCCAGAGTTGTCTCCTGGGTTACCCCACTGATCGTCAGTAATTTCATGTTCGTCGCAAACTTCCGACCCGCGGTCAGGAGATCGGCAGCAGCCTTGGTTTCAATAAAGGTGGTGGACCGGAACAGCCCGTTCGTGCCACTGGCCACATCAAAGGCCATCACGACCGAAGTGGCTTTACCCTTCTTCAGGCTTGCGGAGTAATCCTGCATTCCCTGACGAAGCTCATCACTCTTGTAGAGGGAGGCCATGAGCCCACCCATCAGTTCCACGAGTTCTGAGAACTCTCCGCTGATCCCCATGTAGAACGGGAGTTCGCTTCCGAGCTTCGACAATCCGGCAAACTTGGAGGTGGGCTGCTTCTGGAGATAGCCCGCAATCTGGCTATCGGCTGAGAAGTCGAAATAGTTCTCGATATCCAGACCCGTTTCTCCAGCGGTCACACCAATGGTCAGGGTTTCCGTCTCCTCCAGAAGCTTGAAAGCGAAATCCGCTTCCATCTTGAGGATCTCGACGACGCTTTCGGCATTCTCGACTCCGGGGGTATTCAATCCCTGTTGAATCCCCTCTTCGAATTTCTGGCGTCCCTCGGTAATCATCGAGTCATAGATGGTTGCGATATGGTCAACGTTGATGTGCAGACCGATGTCGGCGCTCTCGAATACTCCGTGGGCTGGCGAACTGGCGAGCAATGCCCCGAGTGAGTCGGTCGGTGACACAGCTGCGGGAACTCCATGATCCTGGTCGGCATAGAAGACCCAACTGCCACGGACTTGCGACTCGAAGTTCGCGGGTAGGGCTTTTTGTAATGCGGGCCCATCGGTGGTCGGAACGGCGAACAGGGCTTTGGGCTCCCCGTCGGCTCTCATGAACAGCACCAGGTAGAAGTCCTTCGTGCGGTCCACCCCGGTCATGGCCGGATTCGACAGTACCAGTCCGAATGCAGTCGCGTTTTGAGAGACCAATTCTCCGGTCCCGGACTGGACTGCATTGGCCAGAGCTGTCACCTTTTCGACGGTCGTGTCGAAAGCGTGGACGCGGATCACCACATCCGCATCCTTGGAAACCTGATTCAGTGGAGAGTCCTCCGCCTGCACCGAGAATCCGAACGTGATCGCCACTGTCATGGCCAGCCAACTGAATAGTCTCATCATGTCCTCTGTCTAGCGTGGAGTCGTGGGTGGATGGTTCGAGTTTGCAAAGGCTGGTCCGTTGATCTGGGACTGCCAGTGAGAGGGAGTACGTCAAAATGAACGCTACGGATCACTCCGTTCCCTCTCAATTTTCCGGATCGTCAATTCAGTGGTCGGCATCCTGCCGAGGGTGACACGAAATCTACCCCCTTCCTGGGGTGTATTGCAATCATAATGCACATCCGGAGCCCGTCAACAGCGCCGAGCCAGTCGTTCGACCGTTCATGAGTGGCCAGAGTGTCACATTTCTGAGAATTCATTCAAAGAAGAGCCTCACACCAAAGGCACAAAGTGGGGATCAAACGCAGCGACCTTCGCTGAAGGTGGACGAATGCTCGCGGGATGGTCAATCGGGTACGACCACCGCAGAGGCTTGCTTGTTCGTTCGGACGCCGGTTCCAGTCCCTCGCAATCTGGCGAACGCAGCTGCGGGACGCTACCCCTTGACGCGGTAGCCAATGACTTGCAGCGTGTGGCGGACTCGGTCGAGCTGCTCCCCTTGGATCTCGATCTCGTTGTCCTTCAGCGTGCCGCCAGCTCCGCAGTGGGTCTTCAGTTTCGCAAGCAGGCCCGGCAGGTCGTTCCACTCGGGCAGCAGACCGCGCACCAGCGTAACCCGCTTCCCGTTCTTTCGCTTCTCAATCAGGATCGAGGCCGTCTGCTTCTCGGGAGCCACACGCACCGGCTCCAGAGGCGGGCACTGGCACTCCGACTCCAGCTTTCCGCAACGTTCGCACTCGGGCGGTCGATCGAACGGAGTGCCTTCGAAGAGTCGCACAACAGATCCTTTGAGATTACGAGGGGACGTTTCCAAACACTGTACAAAAGTCGCTGGACTCTGCGTGTCTGGTGGTTCGACTTCCGACCGGCAGGACATTATCTCCTCGCGGAGACACCTGGCACCGGATTCGGAGAATCCGGCGACTTTGAGCTTCCAGCCTGTCGGGTTTCCCCGGCTTCATGACAGGCTGGAAGCCTATCCCACGGCCTCAATCCACCGACGCCAGCGGCATGCGGAACGTCTCGGCCACCGCCGGATGCGTCACGTGCCCCTGGTGCAGATTGACCGCCTCGCGCAGCCCCGGAATCTGACGAATCGCGGACGGGAGATCTTGATTCGCCAACGTCATCACATACGGCAGCGTCACATTGCACAGCGCATACGTGCTGGTCCGGCCGACGGCTCCGGGCATGTTGGTCACGCAGTAGTGGACGATCCCGCCCACGACGTATGTCGGCTCGGAGTGCGTCGTCGGTCGACTGGTCTCACAGCACCCGCCCTGGTCGATGCACACATCAATGATCACAGCCCCCGGCTTCATGATTTTCAGATCCTCAGCTGTCACCAGATTCGGAGCCTTGGCTCCCGGTATTAAGACCGATCCGATGACCAGATCGGCCAACTTCAACTGTTCGCGAATGTTGTGGCGGTCGCTGAAAACCGTGTTGACGTTGGGAGGCATGATGTCCTCCAGGTATCGCAGTCGGTCAACGCTGATATCCATCAGGCAGACATTCGCCTGGAACCCGGCAGCGATGCGGGCGGCGTTCTTACCGACGACTCCGCCGCCGAGGATCAGGATGTTCGCGGGGGCGACACCGGGGACGCCTCCGAGCAGGATGCCGCGTCCCTCTTGCGGTCGTTCGAGAAACTTGGCCCCCTCTTGAATGCTCATGCGGCCCGCGACTTCGCTCATGGGCGTCAGCAGCGGGAGGTCGCCCTTCGAGCCTTTCAGGGTCTCGTAAGCAATGGCGGTGACACCCGTGGCACACAGCGCCCGCGTCAGCTCCTCATCGGCAGCCAGATGCAGATACGTGAACAACATCTGCCCCGGTCGGAAGAGGGCGATCTCGGCGGGCTGCGGCTCCTTGACCTTCACGATCAGAGCCGCTTCCCCGAAGACCGCTGCAGCATCGGGCACGATCTCGGCCCCGTGAATGGCGTACTGCTCATCGGGGATGCCGCTGCCGAGTCCGGCCCCGCGCTCGATCAACACGCGATGCCCACGGCGGGTCAACTCCTCGACCCCCACGGGCAGCATGGCGACCCGGTACTCGTCCAATTTCACTTCGCGCGGGACGCCGACAATCATGGGAAACTTCCGAAGGTGATTCAGTCCTGTCGCTGTCCAGGGGGGGAGGCACCCATTGACAGGACTCTGGTGCCTACTTATCCGATGTCCATAGGGGGTTCAAGGGAGATTGACGTGTCTGGCTGTGAGCAAAATGCCACCACCCCACCTTGGCATTCGAACTCGATCGAAGTAGATTCATCCTCTGCCACACACTGGATCAATGCGGAATGGCATCAGAATCTAGAGAGCAGAACGGAACAAGACGATGATCGAGACCATGAAATGGGCCGTGTGCCTACTGCTGATATCCGCGACTGTGTGGGCCGATGAGCGTGGGCTGGATCGTCCTCCCCCACCTCCGAGTGCCGTGTCGCTGCTCCTCGAACCGGCTGTGACGGCCAAGCCGCTCAACTCCCAAGGTACAGTGTTTCTGGATGCCGTGAACAAGAAGGTGGTTCTGCGCGGCCAGTTGTGCTTGCGGGAAGGTCTGCTGGAAATGCTGGTTTGTAAGGCACAAACCAAAGAGCATGAATCCGTGATTTCCGTAGAGGCCGAAGCGCAGACCATCCATGCGGCCCTGCTAGCCTTGGGTGCGAAGCCGGGAACTCCGGTCCGATTCCAACCGGAGTACGCGCCACCGACAGGACAGCGAATTGCCATTTACGTCGGGTGGACTGACGAATATGGTCGACCCCAACGGTATGCGGCTCAGAAGCTGATCCGCCGCGCCACACAGAGGTACTACACCGCAGTGCTGGACCCTCTTCCCAAAGAGATCAGGCTCGACAATCGAGGCGATCTGCGCTACGACACCAACACGAAGGAATTGTTGTGGTTCGGTCGTATGACTGAAACACAAAAGGAGGCTCTTCTGGCTCGCAGTTCGCTCCAGGCATACCAATCCATTATCACACAGTTTTTTGCCCAGAGTCAGCCGCAAGATCTCGACGCCGATTTCGTCTTCGCGGGCAGCCAATTCTACACTCAGAAAGATGGAACGCAGTATTACATGGCCGAGGCGGGCGATATCGTGTGTGTGGCCAACTTTGGAGACGCCATGATCGATATCTCCGTCCGCAGCTCTGCCGACAATGAGGGGCTGATGTTTGAACCCTACACGGAACGGCTTCCCCATCGGCGGACTGCAGTCATCGTGGAGTTAATCCCGGTCGAGGACGAAGTGCCGGGCCAATAATCCCTCGGCACGATGACGTGGAGATTGGGAAGCCGTCCATCCACGTGTCGTTGTGCCCTTGGCGCTGTGACGTGGGGTGCATTCATCCCTTACTTCTTACGCTCACCCGGCGTCATCTCATACGCCGCAGGCTCGACGCTGTCTCCCGGATTCTTGATCCCGGAACTCCCGCTGAGGGCTCCGCTGATGCCCAGGAGTTCCGGGTGCCTGGAGACCTTGTCACTGAACACCCGCACGTCCGCCATGATCGGCTCCAGGTTCCCGAGCAGCAGCGACAGCGAACTCGCCGAACGATTGAGGTTGTGATACAGCTCCGGGTCTTCGGCAAACTTTCGTAGTGTGCCGTCCCCTTGGTTGACGGCCTTGGCCACAGCGTTCATCTCTGTTAGGAGCGACTCCAGCTCGGTCAGGCTCTTGTCGAGATGCCCCACTAACGACTGACTTTGTGCGGCCAGTGGGTCGGTGGCTGCGGAGAGCTTATCGAGGTTCTCGCTCATCTTCTGGATCGAGGTCCGGGCGGCTGTGATGGTGAGCTTGGTCTCTTCGGCCATCTCGGGCAGCGTGGCGATCGTGCGTTTGAGGTTGTGCTGTAGCTCCGGGTCGTCCAGGATTGTGTTGGCACTGGCCAGTGTGTGTGAAGCGGTGTCCATCGTCTTCGTCAGCGTATCGAGCGCGACCGCGGCGCGTTCGATCACATCGTTGAGATTTCCGCGTTCGGTCTCGACCAGGGTGTTGATGTTTTTCCCGACCATTTGCCATTCACGGCTGGTGGCTTCGAACGAGGCCAGCGTCTCTGAGACCGTGCGTTCCAGCTTCTCGACGGCTTTGAGGGGATCGGTCGGTGCCTCTCCGTGAATCCGTTTATTCGGCGGCAGGAACTCGGAGCTGCGACCGCCAGAGAATTCGATGGCGGCATCGCCGAACAGAGCTTTGGCAAGGTAGGGCTTGGCGTCCCGACGGATGCGGCGGCCCTCTTGAATACTGAGAACCACCAGCACACCCGGCTCAGTTTCATCGAGCAGGACTTCCTTCACCTCCCCGATCGTGACTCCGTTCATCCGCACCGGGCAGCCAGGGTGCGTTCCGGATGCCTCGTCAAAATGAACAGCAATGGCGTAGGTCTTCTTCCAATACTTCTGGACCTCGCCGAACTGAATAATCAGCGCGGTCGCGATCCCGATGGAGAGGAGTACGAAGAGACCGACGCGGAATTGAAGGGTGCGTTCGTTCATGGGGGGACGTTGAGGGTTGAGGGTTGAGGGTGTTTGTCGGGAGGGCGAAGCTCCTGCTGAGCCGCGAGCGAGTACACGCGTGCTGGCGGTTCACGGCTCGGCAGGAGCCTCACCCTCCCGACCGCTTCGACTACTCACGCCGCCGCCAGTTCCATGAGCCGCTCGCCCGCTTCGCCGCGGACGAACTGGGAAACGCGACGGTCGGGGCTGTCGAAGGCGGCGGCTGCGGTGCCTTCGTAGATGATCTGTGCCTCACTCGGGCCCAGGCGAGACAGGGGGTAGAACATCACCACGCGGTTAGCGACCTTGCGGACGGTACACATGTCGTGCGTGACGACGATGCTGGTCACGTCACCGCGTTGCCGCGTGTGCAGGATCAATTCGTTGATCACATCGCTCATGATCGGATCGAGACCGGTTGTCGGTTCGTCGTACAGCACCACCTCGGGGTCGAGGGCCATCGCGCGGGCCAGACCGACTCGCTTCTTCATCCCCCCCGACAGTTGGGCGGGCTTCTTGTGCTCGACGACATCCAGACTCAGCCCGACATCCCGCAGCCGGTCGCGGACGGTCTGGCGGATCTGCTCCTCGGGGAGCCGGAGGTTCTGCCTCAGCCCGAACGCCACGTTCT
>JANOKO010000776.1:0-11477 GCA_031419335.1 Planctomycetota bacterium | reverse complement strand
ACGCTCGAAGCCGGCGACGGAGTGCTGCGGCTCAACAAAGGGACGTCCCGAGCCCCCCTTGCTGAGCGATCGCCAGGAAATCATCCCGTGGGACATGACCCTGTCCGAGGTGATCTTCTACGCCCTGGCCAATGCCAAAGTCATCCGTCAAGGCGGCCAGTTTCTGTCACCGAACAACACGCTTTTACGTTCGCCCGAGGGGATGGCAACCGTCTACGACCAAGCCATCCAGGCGAGCGGTGTTTTGTATGGACAACGGGGTGTCCAGGCGGCTTTGTCCGAGTTCGATTCGACATTTACAACCCGCATGATCTGGGGTAATAGCTCCCAAATTCAGAACAGTGGCTTCAATGCTGGGGGAGTCGAACCTGGTGGCACCCTCACCGAGGACACCGCGCAGTTCCAAGCAGTCTTGCAGAAGGCCATGATCTCTGGAGGGCAGTTTGGCATCAGCCACAACTGGAACTACACGTCGAACAACGGTCCGGGGCGGCTGTTCCCATCCGCCTATGAGGGAAACTTGAAAGCGGAATTCCGCCAGCCGCTATTGGCTGGCTATGGATCCGAGTACACCAGCATCGCAGGTCCGATCTCCGATAACATCCAGGGTGTGACGGGCGTGCAGCAGGGGATCTTGATTTCCAAGATTAACAACACGCTCGCAGCAGTCGACTTTGAGCTGAGTGTTGTCGGCTTCTTGAGGGATGTTGAGCTGCAGTATTGGAAATTGCACCTGGCCTATCGGACTCATGAAGTCGAACAGAATAGCCTGGAGGACGCTCAGCGCATTCTCGACATGGTACTGGATCGAAACAACGCACCCGGGGGCGAACTGTCCAATGTGGTGGAGGCGAGGGAAGGAGTCTTGCAGTCCCAAGTGCGCGTCCTGGAGTCGTTGGATGCCATCGACTCGAATGAGTCTCAATTGCGGCTCTTGATGGGATTCGCGATCCCGACGGAGCGGACCATCCATCCAACTGACTCTCCGCTGGTGGCCCAAGTGAAGCCCGATTGGAGCAGTTCACTCGGCTCAGCCTTGGCTCGTCGACCTGAATTGCGTCGACAAAAATCGGCGATCAGAAGTGCGGAACTCCAACTCATAGCCGCTGAGAATCTGAACCAACCTCGATTCGATATTGTGGCCAGCGGCCAAACCAATGGATTCGGTGACGATTTGTTGGGACCGCGCGGCACCGACGGCACGACGCGGCCTCTGGGCAGTGCGTATGACCGTCTGATTCGGGGCAATGAGACCGGCTGGAATATCGGTGCCGAGTACTCACAACCGCTCGGTCGGCGTTTCGCCAAGCAGCAGGTCGAGAATCAGGAGCAGAAACTCACCAAGTCCATGAAGCTCTTGGAAGCACAGGAAGCCGAAATCTTGCTCGAAATGACGGCTGCATTTCAAGCCGTTCGCAAGAACTATCTCGCCATGGAGAAGCAGGTCGCCATCGTCAGCAATGCGGAAGAGCGGATGGCCGCAGCGGAGGCCGACTACGAATCGAACAAGGACGGCCGAGGTTACCTGCAGTTGGACGCCCTCAATCGAGCGCGGGACATCTACGCCCAGGCGGTCATCCAGCTGTCGCAATCTCAAGTCGAATATTCCATGTCGCTCACCGAAATTGAATTCCGTTGCGGGCGGCTGCTGGACCATCACCACGTGACGCTCAGCTCGGACCCCCAGTTTGCGATGAGTACTCCGTACATCAGCGTGCCGGATGGGGTGCTGTCACCTGCTGATGCACCGCCCGCAGCTGACCCACCGGGCGCTCCCTCAGTGGAACCTGCTCCTACCACGGAGTCATCAGATCAGCCGCTGCTCCGTGCGAAACTGAGAGCCAAGATCGAATACGTGTCCGATGTCGCCTCCTCTGACACGGACAGTTCCGCTCGGACTGCTGCCCCCGACGGGGAATCCCCGACTGCTTTGGAGGTCGAATCCGCGACACGTGCGGTGATCCTGTTTGAATCGGAAGACATCCCGGATGCCGAGGCCCCCAACGAGAGCATATCGCCCCTGGCCATCGACACCACATTTGAATGGCAATCCCTGACCCCCTTTCAAACCGATACCGCAATTGTCGTCCCGACCATAGTCGAGACGCCGATCGAGTCCTACATTACAGAGGAATCGGAGCCTGCTTCGGACTCCGAACCGACCACTGATCCTGAGCCCGCCTTCCCATGACCAGGCCTGAAATCCCGTTGCCACCGATTCCCGGAGGGTGGGGCAGCGAGTTGTTCAGTGTCAGCGGGCAGACTCTGGATCTCTGGTTGCCCCTCCAACCCGAAGCTTTTTTAGACGATCCGGAGGTCATCGAAGCCAATCGCCGCGATGACTATATGCCTTACTGGGCCACGCTGTGGCCCGGCGCGAAGATCATGGCCCATCTGATCGAGCATGCTCCCTGGCCCCGTGATACGGAACTCCTTGAACTCGGGGCGGGTGTCGGCCTGGTGGGCCTGGTGGCCCAGACTCTCGGCACTCGCGTCGTTTTCAGCGACTACGATCCCGTGGCCGTCCAGGTCTGCCGCTACAACGCTGCACGTAACCAATTGCCCGACCCCGAGGGACTCACCCTCGATTGGCGGACTCCTCTGTCTCGTCGGTTTCAAGCCATCGTCGGCTGTGAGGTCACGTACGATCCCAAGCTACACGAACCGCTCCTGAACACACTGGAAGCGATGCTCGCCCCGTCAGGCGTCTGCTGGCTGGGGGATCCGGGGAGGTATTGGTCGAAACAGTTTTTGACGCTCGCCTGCCAGCGTTTTCGCGTTCGCATCCTCGACCGAGACCTGCGAGAAAGCGCATTCCCCTCCGACCGAGAATTTCAGATTTTTGAACTCCGCTGGCGAATCAATCAAGATTCTTCCCTACAGAGTACCTGACCAAACCGGCATTGACCCCATCTGTGAACTGGCAGTAAAAGCCGCTCCGTAATCGGGAGATCTCTCGACCCAGAGAGGCCACCCGCGCACTGGCAGGATGCCGCTTGGGTTCAGGAACGGGACACTCACAATGCGTAAGTCAATCAGCTGGGTGCTGCTGTTGGGATTGTTCGGTTGCGGGAACAGCGACCCCGCCCCCGACTCGGCACAAGCTCCAGCCCCCGGTGCCGTGGCGGCGGAACTGAACACGGCCCTCACTCCTCAGAAAATCAGCCCCGAGGCAGCCGTTACTCTGGCCCAGGAACTCATTCAGAAGCGGGAATTCAACGCTGCGTCAAAATTGCTGAACGATGCGATTCGAGCGAATCCTCAATTGGTCGATGCCTACACGACGCGAGCCTCGATTCTCGCAGAGGCCAAGCTCTACACACGAGCCATACACGACATGGATGTTGCCCTCCAACTGCAACCGGACAACGCCAAGTATTACAACACCCGAGGCTACTTTCACCTGCTTCTCCAGAACCACGGCCCGGCGATGGATGACTTCAATCAAGCTATCGCCCTCGCCCCCAACTACGCACAGCCTCTCAACAATCGGGGACTGGTGCGGATCGCACTCAGTCGGTCTCCCGAACTGTCCACAGAGCCTGACACAGCGATTCAACCTCTGGACAGGTCAGACAGTGAGCGACCGAAGAAGCTCACAGAACTCGATAAGGCGATCAAGGAGTTCGACGCCGCCTTGCGGATTGACGGGAAATACGTCGATGCCCACAACAATCGTGGCTTCGCGTTGTCACTGTCCAAGCAGTATGACGAAGCCGTTGTCAGCTTCACGCACGCCATCGAGTTGAATGACAAGTATGTCAACGCCTGGAATAATCGGGGACAGGCCCAGTCACTCGCCGGGCACCACGATTTGGCCATCGCGGATTTCACTCAGGCGATCGCTCTCCAACCCTCCACCATGGAGTACTACGAACAGCGCGCGGAGGCGTATCAGGCGGCGGGGAGGGCGGAACTGGCTCGGCAAGACCTCGATCATGTCGAGTGGTCCTACACGCTCGATGCTCTCAATCGCCAGTTAAACTCGGATCCCAAGAATCCGCAAAACTGGGTCGCACGAGGCAACCACCTGCAACACGTCGCACGTTGGGACGAGGCCGTCAAGAACTACCAGGATGCCCTCCAACGCGATCCCCTGTGCGTCGCAGCCCAGGTCGGGCTCGCACTCGTACTCTATCGACAGCAGAAGCTGGAAGAGGCGCTCGCCGCTTGCAACGCGATTCTCAAAGCCGCTCCCCACCGGGATGCAGCCTCTCTCCGTGGCGATATCCTGTTCGAGCGCGGGGAGTACGATGCCGCCATTACCGATTACAAATTCGCACAGCGATTCGATGCACAAGTGGCGCAAGCGTACTTCAAGCGAGCGGAACAACGGAAAGCCACCGGAGAGATTCAGCAAGCCAGCGCTGACCTGATCCAGGCTGTCCGCATGGACCCCCGCTTAAAGGCTCAGGCCCCGGATGTCATTTTCCCTGAAGACGAAACTCCAGTATCGGTGGCTCCCCGAGCCTTCCCGGGGGACGAGACCGTTGCGGCTCCCATCCCGACCTCAACACCAATTGCTCCCACCGCCATCGAACCCACAGCAGTTGAGCCAGCCGCTCCGTAACAGCAGTCGTTAAACTTCATCAGCGTTATCCGACAGCCGCGCGATCCTTTCGCGCGGCTGTCGGCTTTACGCGATTCACGACGGGAGTCCCCCCTGGTGTGTTCACGCCTGCTGGAAACCACACTGACTCCGTCACACAAATTATCTGATATCTTTTGTTAAGGAACTGACTGCTTCACCGTACATGTGGTGAGTCCAACGACAGTCGGCTGATCTCGATGATTGCTGCACATTGCTGTCGTTCGCCGCGCACCCGCCACGGTTAGGTTTACCCCACACACTCGAACGACATGTTTGATCGAGTGCGACCCGGAGTGACATTGCCATACAAATCCGTGGAACTGCGTGCCACAAGCCCTCGTATTCTCGGAGTCACAGTATGTCAGTTGCACGTCGCAATGGAACCAAAGTTGTCCTGCCTCGCTCGGGAGCCGATGAGTTCTGGCAACTGGTCCATGACCACTTCGCCAACGCCGATGAACGCAAGTGGAGATACCTCGCGATGCTCGCGCTCCGCGAGAACGCGGGCTGGCCGCTCGACCGGATCGGCAATGTCTTTGGCCATCCGAAAGGCCACGTGACCCGCTGCCTGGCCCGCATCAAGCAGGAGATGAGGCTAACGTTTCACGCCGAGCCCGAGTTTCTCGACTCACCGGACGAGGACGTGGAACACGCCGCGTGAGAGTTTCGTCAGCCAAAGCCCAGGGGATGCAACCCCTGGGCATTCTTCCCGGACGTTCGACCATAATCCATCAACGATCAAATTCTGCCCCATATGCTCATCCAAACCATCCCCCTCGCCAACCTCCAACCCGCCCCGTACAACCCGCGCTTAGCCCTCAAGCCGGGAGACAAACGGTGGAAGAAACTCGAACGCTCGCTGGCGGAGTTTGAACTAGTCCAGCCAATCATATGGAACCGCCGCACCGGCCACATCGTCGGCGGGCACCAGCGCTGTGAAGTGCTTAAGCACCAAGGCCGCACCGTTGTCGAATGCGTTGTCGTTGACCTTCCGCTGAGTCGCGAGAAGGCCCTCAACATCGCCCTCAACAATTCCGAAGTCGGCGGCGACTGGGAGGCCACCAAACTGATGGCCTTGATCGAAGACCTCGGTGAGTCGCCCGACATCGACCCCACCCTCACCGGCTTCGACGAGCACCAACTCCGCAGCCTCCAGTTCGAACCGGCCCCTCCCCCCGAGGACGACACCGCGGACGCCCCACGCTCGAACAAGGTCATCGCTACGCTGGAAATCCCCTACGTACGATGGGCTGCGGTGCGAGAGAGCCTCGACGATCTCGTCGGCGAAGAACCGACCGTCAGGCTGCACGTGAAGTTGCCCGAGTGAAGAGTTGTGTGACTGCAGGATGGGCAATCCTGCCCGTCCCGTACGGCTATCGATCGCCACTCTGGGCAACCGGCACTCATTTCTTACGTCAGTTCACCGCGTTCGAAATGTGAGGCAACTCGCATTCTGCTGCGGGTCCAACGTCCCAACGTGCTTGCCCAACAAAACGTAGACGTATTCTCCGCTCGGGGACGGGCAGGATTGCCCATCCTACATTGCCTCCTCATCGCTCAACGCCCTCACCATGCTGCTCACCGTCACCTACCCCGTACTTCCCAAACGCAACTCCGTCCGAGCCTCGCTCGTGATGGACCACTTCGGTATCAGCTATGACACCCACGAGCATGTTCTCGCCCGCGATCTGGAAATCCCACTCCAGCCCGGTGATGTCGTCCTCTTCACCGGCGCCAGCGGGTCGGGGAAGTCGTCGTTGTTGCGGGAAGTGGTCCGACAGCTCGATTGCCGGGAGGGCGAGGCTCCTGCCGAGCCGCGAGCTACCGAGGACGATGTCTCGCAAACGCGGCTCAGCAGGAGCTTCGCCCTCCCGAGTGACGCGTCTGACCCTCAGCGCCTCCTCGATCTCCCCTCCCTCCCGCTCGGTACGCAAACGATCGTCGATGCCATCCCGCTACCCTTCGAGGACGCCCTACAACTGCTTGCCATGTGCGGCCTCGGCGAGGCCCCGCTGCTGCTTCGCACCCCGCAAGAACTCTCCGAAGGCCAACGCTACCGCTTCTCCCTGGCTCTCGCTGTCTCGAGGAAACCGCAGTGGATCGTTGCCGATGAATTTACCGCTGTGTTGGATCGCACGACCGCCAAGGTGATTGCGTACAACGTTCGCCGGATCGCTGATCGGTATGGCGTGGGGTTCTTGCTGGCGACGGCACAAGGGGATGTTGAGGCCGATCTCTCACCCGACCTGTGCGTGACGTGCGACCTCGATGGGCGAGTGATCGTCACCCGCCAACCAGCCTCTGGCCTCCCTCTCCCCCCGGGAGAGGGGCTGGGGGGGAGGGCCGAGCCACCAGACGACGTCTCATTGTCGGCGATTTCTCCGAAATCGCCGGTAGCGAGCAACACACCAGCCGCACCGGCGACTTCGGAGAAGTCGCCGACAATGAGACGGGCTGGAAAGCCCGTCCTACAGTGTAAAAAAAAAGACCCCCCATCTCCTTCCACCGCGACCTCTGGCTCAGCACCGCCACCCGTTGCGACTGGCCGTACTTCGCTCGGTGGCATTATCGCAGTCACCACATCGGGCTGATGAAGTTCGGGGTGCTGCTCTGGCACCAGGACCAGCCGATCGGCATCTGCATCTTCGTTGCGCCGCCCCGGTCGCTCAAGCCGCGCAACCAGTTCTTTGGACATCGAGGCGGGTGGAATCGCGCCACGATGCTCGCTCTCAACAAGCAGCTCGTCACGTTGCAGCGGGTGGTGATCCATCCCGCCTACCGGGGGGCGGGCTTGGCCTCTGCCTTTGTGAGGAGGGCCTGCGAGCTGTGCCCGTCCCCCTGGATTGAAACGATGAGCCAGATGGGCCGGATCAACCCATTCTTTGAGTCAGCTGGGTTCCAGCGGGTCGGCGTGATCACGGTGGAGTCGGAGTCGCGTGAAACCCATTCGAGAATCTTTGGAGGTCGTCGTCGTGGAACGCAAGCTCTCGTCACGGAAGAAACCTTCCTCAAAAGCCGCTACGCCAACCCCGTCTACTACATCCTCGACAACCGAGGGGCCTGCGAAGCGGCCAAGGAGAGCGGCACGGCGTCAGCCTGCCGAGGCGAATGAGTCTCCCAGCTCTCCCTCTCCTCTCCCTTCGGGAGAGGGGCCGGGGGTGAGGGCCGAGCGACCAGACAGCGTGTCCTCTCCTTCGAGCGCCCAACAGGGACGGGCTGGAAAGCCCGTCCTACCAGATGACCCACCCTGCCTGCTCCCGACCACCGATGAGGTCAGCACCCTCACTCGTAAGCAACAGGACGAGTACCTGACCCTCCTCACCAAGGGGGCCTCCGCCGCCGCGGCCTGCCAGAAGCTCGGCATCTCGATCACTGCTCTGCTCGTCACCATGGAGCAGTCCCCCAAGTTCCGCACCCGCGCGACGGCTGTCTCCGATGTCCTCAGCCAAAACGTCGCCGCCCAGCTCTACCAGACCGCGATGAAAGGGAGCGTCACCGCTCAGACGTTCTACCTCCGCAATCAACCACCTCCGGAATGGCCGGACGATGGGGATGAGTCTCCTCCGCCTCCCGACTTGGCGCACCTCACGACTGCCGAACTCGAGTCCCTCGACATCGCCGAAGAAGAGGAACTCAAGGCAACCACAAGCAAACGCAAGCCCCACAAGTAGGACGGGCAATCCTGCCCGTCCCCTCCGACAGTGAGCGGCCACTCCTCATACCCCCGTGTCGAGCGCAGGTGCTAAGCGCCCTGGCTCGCGGCGTAGCGGAGCTTCGAGGATGTGCCTCCGACCGTAGGACGGGCCCATTTGGCCCGTCCATTTTCTGATCCATCTCCCCACGCAGCATTCGGTGAACCAAAACCAAGAGGATGGGGAACACTAATCTCCGCTAATCTCCACTAATCCAGAGATCTCTCTGTCATGGGAATGAAAACACCACCACCTCTCTTTCTGCATTAGCGTTGATCAGTGGAGATTAGTGTTCCCCTCTCTGGTGCTCCCCAATCGGGGTGTGACCACAAACGCTGAAACAACCCCATGCCGCGCCGTTCACGTCGTCATCGCCCCACTCCCGACGCTGATCAACGACGGGCGCTCATGGCCCGGATCGAACGGCGACGCTTCGTCTCGAATCGATTTGCCCTTCAATCACCGTCACGGTTTCGTGAGCGGCTCTTACTCTCCGCTTCACCTTCGCGATTGCTCCGCGACGAAATCCAACTCTGGCAAGTCGCCGACTTCGAGGCCCTCGACCCGGCGTGGTGCCGACTCGCGGGCCTCGAAGTCTGTCCGCGATCGGCCCTCACCCCCAGCCCATCTCACGGGGGGAGAGGGGAGCTGGAGGGGGAGACGACGATTCGGCGGGCCTATATCGAACGCCCGCGGGGGCACTCCAAGACCTCCGATATGGCGGCCCAGATCGCTTGGATCTTGCTGGCGGCTCGCACAGCCGTCATCGGTGTCGCTGCCGCAGCCGACCGAGAACAAGCGGCCTTACTCCTTGCGGCGATTAAACGTCTCGCTGCACTCAATCCCACGATCTGCCACGACCTCAGCTTCGTCGACGGAGCGGTCCGCAACCGCCGCACGGGGAGTCGGCTCGACCTCATCTCCTCCGATGTCGGGTCGTCGTACGGCATCCTCCCCGACTTCGTAATCTGCGACGAACTCAGCCATTGGCCCGGCCCCGAGTTGTGGTACTCGCTGCTCTCCTCAGCTGCCAAAAGGCCCGACTGCGTACTCGCGGTCCTCACCAACGCGGGCGTCGGACGCGGTTGGCAGTGGGAGGTCCGGGAGAATGCCAGCCGCTCGCCCGACTGGTTCTTTTCTTCGCTCGATGGCCCGCACGCTCCGTGGATCACCCGGCAAAGCCTCGACGAACAACGGGCAATGCTCCCGCCCGCGGTGTATGAGCGGCTGTGGCTGAACCGTTGGCAGCACTCGGACGGCGAGTTCGTGTCGCTCGCCGAAGCCGAGGTCTGTGTCGACCCGACCCTCACCCGCGTCGACCACGGTTCCCCGCAGCACCAGTACATCGCCGCCATCGACTACGCCGAGAAACACGACTACACCGTCGGCGTCATCGTCCACCGCGAGGGGGACCGCACGATCGTCGACCGCATGGATGTCGTCCGCCCCTCGCAGCTTTCCCCCACGCCGATTGCCTGGGTCGAAGACTGGATGGATCGGGCCGCAGCTGCGTTTCCGTCGATTCTGTTCGTTCTCGACGAATTCCAACTGGTCGCCACGATACAAAAGTATCAAACCCGCTATCCCGTCAAGCGGTTCCAGTTCCTCGCGGGCCAAGGGAACCACGCCCTCGCGCTGCACCTGCGGCAGTCGATCCTGCAGCGGAAGGTCGCCTGGTATCCCGGCTGCGGGGTCATTCCGTCGTCAGCCGACTCGCTGTGGCAGGAGGCACACCCTCACCACACCGCGAGCGAACGCGACGACCTGACCACCGAACTCGCCAGCCTACTGCTCAAGCAAAGCAGCTCAGGCCGCGTCCGCATCGACCACCGCTCCGACGCCCACGACGACCGAGCCTTCGCTCTCGGGGCAGCGTGCCTGGAGCTGGTCGACAAGCCGCTCCCCGAGGCCACCTTCCTGCAAGTCATCAGTCCAAACAATCACGGTGGCTTCGCTTGGTATTAGCGACAAGCAGAGGCTCACGCTGAAAGCAGATTGCCGCTGCGGCACGTCATTTGGTGATACGTGAATCTTTCGACAGCGGGACATCGATCACTGCAAGAACATAAGCGTAATAGTGGTAATCCGTGTTTGACTGTACGGCTTTCGGACAGGGGATTTCATATCGCTGGCCCGCCACCTCAATGCGCACAATGAGGTCATCCTTATCGAGCCAACAGACTCCATTCTCATCTTTCTGATTGCGGGCACTCAGGATTTCTCCAGTGAGATCCCATGTCCCATCGCTGCCAATCTGGCCCCTCCCAATCTCCTTCGTTCCATCCAAGAGCGTGACCTCACCCGAGGTGATTGGGGATTGATCAGAGGCCCGCAGCACAACCCCCTCCAGATGGACATGGTATATGTAGCTGCACCCGCAGAGGCACAGACAAATGACCAGACTGGCCATGCAAGCTGTTCGAAGACTGAACTGCGACATTGGCAAGCCTCATGGGTTTGTAGTGGACTCAATGGTTCGCGCTGCTTGAGTCACTCAGTTCCACACTACGCCGGAATGAGAACAGAATCAATTCCGATCGACATCTCCCGTTGACAGGTTCCCCGTTACGCTCGACAGTCCGTGCATCACTCCTCTGCCACGGACCCGATCATGCCCCGCGATTTCGCCCACGAGAGCCTCGCCCACGACCCGATTCATGGGTACATCCCGTTCGTGTCGAAGTCCGGACTGCCCAAGGGCGAGGTCTCCGAGCAGGAGATCATCGACCATCCGTGGGTCCAGCGGATGCGGCACATCCACCAGTTGCAGACGGCGTGGTGGGTCTTTCCCTCGGCGGAGCACAACCGGTTTCAGCATGTGCTGGGGGCCATGCACCTCGCCTCGCGCGTGATGGAACAGTGGTACGACTCGCTGCGAGAGTCGTGTGCCAACGTCCCGTCGCGGGCCTATGTCGAGTCGCTGGCCCGCATGGCCGCTCTCCTCCACGATGTCGGGCACGGGCCGTTTGGGCACTTCTTCGACGACCAGTTCCTCGACCAGTACGGCATCACGCACGAGGACATCGGAGCCCGCGTCATCGAGACGGAACTCGGCGACCTCCTCCGCCGCATCCGCCGCAATCCCAATGGGAGCCTGCAACCGCTTGAAGAGATCGACCCGAAGCAAATCGCCTTCCTGATCCGGCGGCCCAAATCGAGCGACCACTCCGGCCACCCCGACTGGCTTCGCAAGA
>JANOKO010000775.1:0-3348 GCA_031419335.1 Planctomycetota bacterium | reverse complement strand
GCTGGTTCTCCCGTCCGACGCACCTGCCCCGTTGCTGCTCACGCCAGAGATGAGCGCACCCGGTTTGATCCCGCTGACACCACCGGACACAGTTCCCGTGCCGCAGGCTCAGCCGCTCTCCCGGGGATCTGCCAAACCCGTCGCAACTGCCATCCACCCGATCGCTCATACACAACCGGGCACGCGGCCCGGAGAAGTGGTTCACGCCGGTGCTACAGGGCCGGAGAAACTCGTCAGCGACATCTACACCGAAACCGATGTCCGCGAAGCGGTGCAAGCTCTCGCAACTCAGGCGGGCGTGGCCATCGTGCTTGACGACACCGCACGCGGCGCGGTCACTTGCACCATCGAGAACGAGCCGTTCGAGGTGGCGTTGCAACGCATCCTCCTGCCGCTCGGTATGGTCTATCGCAAGAAAGACAACCTGTATCTGATCGGCAGCGTCGACCCGACCTCGAATCTATTTCCGCACATCGCCGAGACGATCGAGTTCCGCCCGAATCATCTGTCGACGCAGGAACTGGTGGCCCTGCTCCCCGCCCGGCATGCCCAGTTCGTCCGCATGGTCGACAAACGCAACCTCATCATCATCGAGGCCCCGCACGACACCGCCCAGCAGATTCACGGCCAGTTGCTCAGCGCCGATCAGCCGATCCCGCAGATCATGATCGAAGCCATGGTCTGTGTGGTGGCTCCGGAAAAGGGTCTGCAGTTCGGCATGGACTGGAACCACGGGTTGCAGGTCAACGGGCTCAATCGTTTGAACCTCGGGATGAGCGGCCTGTCGTTCACGGGAGAGGTCAGCCCCTACGGTGCGCAGAACGCCTTTGACGATTTCGCGGTGACCTCGGCGTTTGTGAAGCTCCTCGCCAAGGAAGGGTATGTGACGATTCGCGCGGCTCCACGGGTCATGGCCAAGGATGGCGAAAAGGCCGAAATCTCCATCGCCCGCGACACCTTCTTCAGCATTCAACAGGGGAACAACCAGTTCCTCTTCAATCAGAATATCCAGAAGGTCGATTCGGGGATCAGCCTGACTCTCACTCCGCAGATTCGAGGCGACACCATCCAGATCCATATCGAGAAAGCGGAGGTCAGCGAGGATGTCCGTTCCATCGATCCGCAACAGCAACTGCTCAACAGCCCCTACCCGATCATCAATCGCCGTAACGTCTCCACAACCGTGCAAGTCAAAGATCAGCAGACCATCGTGATCGGCGGGCTGATGCAGAGGCAGACCGTGGATCGCGAAAGTCGGATTCCGTATCTCGGAGCTCTGCCGGGGATCGGAGGAGCTTTCCGCAAGATCGAGAAACAGGAACAGGAGGCCGAGGTCGCGATCTTCATCTCCCCCAAAATCGTACTGCCGACTGCGGACACACGGCTCGACCCACTGACCGATCCGCTGATTGAGATTCCTGTTGCTGTTCCACTGCCGGTTGCTCTGCCGATGGCCACTTCGGTCGAGGTCGAGGCACCTCCCGCCACCGGAGCAGTGATCCCCCAATTGCGAGCCGTTCCCGCGACCTGATGACTTCACCCTGCTTGTCGGGGTGGTGTGTTTATTGTCACACCGGTCCATCATGAGGATGGGCCGTTCCAGTCCAGGGAAGGGGTATCCAGAAAGCGCATGATGACCCGGACTCTCCTCTACCTGCTCTGGCTCGCGCTGCTCAGTCTGACCCTGCCCAGCGATGGACATGCGCAGGGGACACCAAAGCCCCCGGTGCGTGCGAACCCACTCCCCCAGGGAGCCGCTGCCCCGGCGAAGCCCGCTCCCAAAGCAGGACCATCGGTCAAGATCAGCGATCAGATCCGTCCCGCGTTCAGCATCGATCCGATCGTGAACCGCCTCACAGCCCGGCGCGGCAAGGTTCTTTCGGTCGAGTTCGGGATCACCAACGAGGGAGTTGCGACGACGCTGGAGATTCGCACGGTGGCCCTGACTCAAGACGAGAACGGCACGATCTTCCCCAATGAGAAAATCCCCGCGCCCCAGGAATTTGAACTCCTCACGCCAGGCATCGTGTCTCTAGGGGCTGAGGAGATGTTTATTATCAAGGGACGGGTTCGCGTCCCCGATACCCAGTCGACCTTTCATACCTTCGGACTGCTGGTTCGCGACGCGGGGCAGGTGAAAGCCCAGCCCAATCCCGAAAAGCCGGACGGTCCGCGAGTCGGCATTCGCTTCGTGACACAGTACCTGCTGCGGTGTGATATCTCGGTCGAGGGCGTGCGTTCGGAGAACGCTGCGAAACTCCAGATTGATGGAGGCGAACTCGTCGAGGTGAATGGCATCCCGGTCGTACGGGTCTTTGTGGTGAACCCCACCGAGGGGCCGATCGAGTTCGGTCTGCGCACCCAAATCCGCCAATCTGAGGAGAGCGAAGACCGCCCCACATTCCCACTCGGCATGCCAGTCCGGTCCAACCTTGAACCCCCCGAAAAATATCTGGGACGTATCCTGGCCGGGGCTCGTGTGCGGCTGGAAAGCCCGCTCAACTCGCCCATCTTCCCCGGACAGTATTACCTGGAAGCTTCGCTCTTAGATGACAACCGCGTACTCGCCAAGAGCGGATTCCCCATCGTCGTGGCCGAGGGTGACTACCCCGCCCAAGGACTCGCGACCACCCAAGCCGCCCCAGGGCTACTCGCCTCTCCGTCCCAAATTGAACTCTCACTGCAACGCGGAGGGAGCCGTACTGAGGTGCTGAACTTCGAGAACACCGGCAGCACAGCCATCGAGATTGAGGTGCTTGCCGAAGGATTTGACGGAGCCCCCGTCACCTGGGCCGGAGTCCGACCGAACAAAGTCACCTTGGCCCCGGGTGCCAGTCGCAAGGTCGCTGTGACATTGGCTGCCTCGGGAGACACAAACAGTCACAAGTACGCCCGGCTGCGTGTGAAGTCGACTCCCACTGGAGGCTCGACGACAGACACGACTCCCGTCACGGTCGCAGCGCTGGGACGCTCCATGTCGTACCCAAAACTCGAAGCGGGTGACCTGACCTGGGACACCGAGCATGGAACCCCGGCATTCGTGATCGATGTCAAGAACAGAGCGATTGGCATCAATATATGACCGTGGAAAATTGGCGGCAATAAGCGTCGCGCCATGCGCGGGCGCGCTGGCAAAAATTTTTTCTACGTGGGTATCTTCGGCTCGGCGCAATTCCGCACGCCCTACTTGCACGACAAAGTCGGCAGGGTAGTTGGTGCCGCTGTGCGGGGAATCAAACACCACGGGCGCATCTTGCGCGTGATCGACGATGGAGGTTTGGATGCTTACGGTTTGCGACTCGGTAACTTCAGACGCATGGTGATGATCGTGGTGATGGTGGGCGTGGT